>JBQCEX010000358.1:0-8003 GCA_051959855.1 Flavipsychrobacter sp.
TAGAATTAGATCCATTAAGCGTAGGCGGTGTTACTAAAGGTGGTTTAACATTCTCAGGTGCTTATCCTAACCCTGCTATTAACAACACTAATATCAAGTTCTCTTTAACTAAGAACGCCGATGTAACTGTAGAAATAATGGATATGAGCGGTCGCGTACTGAACACTATTCAGCAGAAAGGTTTAACTGCCGGCGAACATATTGTTCCGGTATCTACTGCTAACATGGCTGCAGGCAATTACCTGTACACTGTTACTACCAGCAATGGTGAGGGCATAGGCAGCAAACTGACTGTGACTAAATAAGCTTAATTAGCTATAAATAATAAAGGCTGCCTATTGGCAGCCTTTATTATTTTCAGGAAAGCTTATCATTCCGCTTATGCCTTTCAGCATCACGGATATTCTTCTTTTCAAAATTTTTGCTGAGCGCTTCAGTCAGGTTTACACCAGTCTGGTTAGCCAGGCAAATAAGCACCCATAGCACATCAGCCATTTCATCTGCAAGGTCTTTACCTTTATCACTTTCTTTATAAGACTGTTCGCCATATTTGCGCACCATGATGCGTGCCAATTCGCCAGTCTCTTCCATTAATATGCCCAGGTTAGTGAGCTCGTTAAAATAACGGACACCTACTGTTTTTATCCATTCATCTACCTGCTGCTGTGCCTCATTGAGTGTAATATCCACGATTAATAGTATTTGTTAGTTTACACAAAATAATGGAACTTCCACATTAATATACATAAAGCACCAAAGAAACATGCAGTCTTACGCAACGGATATAGATGCAGCAAATGCCTTAAAAGAAAGATACGAAGCAATAAGAAAGTCGATAGCCCATGTGATAGTGGGACAGGAAGATGTAGTGAACAAATTGCTGATCTCCATATTATGCAATGGACATAGTTTGCTGGTGGGTGTACCTGGCCTGGCAAAAACATTGTTGGTGAAAACCGTGGCTGACGTGCTGGACCTATCGTTTAAACGTATACAGTTTACTCCGGACCTGATGCCTAGCGATATAACTGGTGCGGAAATACTTGATGAGCAACGGCAGTTCCGCTTTCTGAAAGGGCCCATATTTGCTAACATCATTCTCGCGGACGAAATAAACCGCACGCCGCCTAAAACACAGGCAGCGCTACTGGAGGCTATGCAGGAAAGGAATATTACCACTGGTGGAACAGTTTATAAGCTACCTGCGCCGTTCTTTGTACTGGCTACTCAAAACCCAATAGAGCAGGAAGGCACATATCCCTTGCCTGAAGCACAGCTTGACCGTTTTATGTTCCAGATAACGCTTGACTATCCAAGCTTTGCAGAGGAAGTAATGATCGTCCGAAACACTACAGGGGCCATCAATAAAGAATTAGAAAAAGTGCTGGGTGCAGACGAGATACTATATTTCCAGGATCTGGTGCGCCGCGTACCGGTACCGGATAATGTGCTGGAATATGCAGTAGGCCTGGTACAGAAAACAAGACCGTCATCAGGCAATGCAGCAAGTGTAACGTCCCAATATGTTGCTTATGGCGCAGGACCACGTGCATCACAATACCTGATATTGGGCGCCAAGTGTAATGCCTTACTGAATGGCAAATATTCACCTGATATAGAAGATGTGCAGGCGATGGCTATGCCTGTGCTGCGGCATCGTGTGCTGCGCAATTATAAAGCGGAAGCAGAAGGCATAACACAGGAATCATTGATAAAACAACTGTTGTAAAATGGAAAATATTCAGCAAAAAGCAAATTTTCTAAAGCACGAATATATACCGCTGCTCAAACAGCTTGATCCTGCAACAAAGCCATTATGGGGTAAGATGAATGTACAACAGATGGTAGAACACATGGCAGACTATATGCGCATAGGCAATGGTAAGGATGTGCTGCCAGTAGTGACAGATATTGAAGCATTGCCCAAGTACCGCGCCTTTATGGAAAGCGAAAAACCATTTAAGGAAAATACAGGAAATCCACTTATGCCGGATATTCCCGCAGCTGAAAAGCATACTACAACACAAAACGCCATAGAAGAGCTGCAAGCAGAGATCAGTGACTTTTTCAAAATATTTGAGCAGCAACCGCAGCAATTAATGACTAATCCAATATTCGGGGAACTGAACTATGAGCAATCTATTCAATTACTGCATAAGCATGCGTACCATCATTTAAGACAGTTCGGCGTAGCTGTATGATTTCTCACCCATTTACAGCCATCTTCACCCGGTATAATAAAGGAATGCTAAAACTGTAATTCTAACCGGCTTAAACGGACATTATAAAAGATAAATTCCCTGCAAATATTATAAATTGCAGTCTATTTCTACAATACAGAAATATTTATCTAATATCTAATTCAATAGACAGATGTCTGTAACACAACTGAAGAACTACGCTGAAGGCAAATGGGTAAATGGAAAAACGGAAGGTGACCCGCTATATAATGCAATAACAGGAGAGGCTATATATACTGCAAGCAGCGAGGGGCTTGACTTTGGTGCCATGATGGACTATGCGCGTAAAGTAGGTGGCCCTGCACTACGCAAGCTAACATTCCACGACCGTGGCCGAATGCTGAAGGCCCTGGCCATGTACCTGCTGGAGCGTAAAGAATATTTTTATAAAATAAGCACTTATACAGGCGCTACACGTGCCGATTCATGGGTGGATATAGAAGGTGGTATCGGTAACCTGTTTGCTTACGCAAGCCTTCGCCGCCAGTTCCCGGACGAACGCTTTTATGTAGATGGCGAAGCAGCAAAACTATCAAAGAATGGCACTTTCATCGGCCATCATATCATGGTGCCGCTGGAAGGTGTTGCCATACATATCAATGCCTTTAACTTCCCGGTATGGGGCATGCTGGAAAAGGTAGCGGTGAACCTGCTGGCTGGTGTACCTGCCATAGTAAAGCCTGCCACACTAACCTCCTACCTGACCGAAGCAGTATTTGAAGAGATCATAAAATCAAACATCTTGCCTGAAGGATCGCTGCAATTGATATGCGGTTCTGCGCGTGGCATACTGGATACGGTACAAACACAGGATGTAGTCACCTTCACCGGGTCTGCATCAACAGGACAAAAATTAAAATCTCACCCGCGCATTGTTTCCGAAGCGGTGGAATTTAACCTGGAGGCTGACTCGCTGAATTGCTGTGTACTGGGCCCTGACGTGCATAAAGACATGCCCGAGTTTGATATCTTCATAAAGGAGGTATCGCGCGAAATAACTGTAAAAGCAGGGCAAAAATGTACTGCCATACGCCGCATAATAGTACCAGCCGACAGAGTAGAAGATGTGCAGATAGCATTAGGCAAACGCCTGAAAGGCACTACTATTGGCGACCCTACTGCAGAAGGTGTAAGAATGGGGCCCTTGGCTGGCATATCTCAACGCAATGAAGTGCGCGAGCGCGTGCAGGAATTGGCTAAGTCTCAGGATATAGTAATAGGTGACCTGGAGCATTTTGAGGTAATAGGTGCAGATAAAGAAAAGGGCGCATTTTTACCGCCGCTTGTATTTCTGAACACTGATCCGTTCCATAAAACTGACTGCCATAATATTGAAGCTTTCGGCCCGGTATCTACCATTATGCCATACGATACGCTGGACGAAGCGATAGCCCTCGCCAAGATGGGTAAAGGCTCCCTGGTAGGTTCACTGGTAACGCAGGATGATGATGTGGCAAAGGAATTTGTATTAGGCGCGGCATCTATGCACGGGCGTATACTGATACTGAATAACGACTGTGCAAAAGAAAGCACAGGCCATGGCTCACCTATGCCATTGCTGACACATGGCGGCCCGGGCCGTGCAGGTGGCGGTGAAGAAATGGGCGGTAAACGCGGCGTGTTGCATTACCTGCACCGCGTGGCTATACAAGGCTCTCCTACTACCATATCGCGCATTACCAATGTCTATCAGCAAGGTGGCAAACAAAAAGAATCGTTGGTGCATCCTTTCCGCAAGCATTTTGAAGAGCTGGGAATAGGTGATACGGTAACTACTGCAAAACACACCGTAACGGAAGCGGACATCACCAATTTTGCTAACGTAAGTGGTGATAACTTCTACGCGCACATGGATGCTACCTCACTGGAAGGAACCATATTTGAGGGCCGTGTAGCCCATGGATATTTTGTACTATCAAAAGCAGCAGGATTATTTGTTGATCCTAAGAAAGGCCCGGTGTTACTAAACTACGGTATAGATGAAGCACGTTTTACCAAACCTGTGTACCCTGGCATGACCATAGGTGTGCGCCTGACCGTAAAGGAAAAAACAGCACAGGAAAAGCGCAGTGAAGATGATATAGCAAAAGGCATAGTGAAATGGCTGGTAGATGTATATGATGAAACTGGAGAAACCGTAGCTATAGCCACTATACTAACAATGGTAAAAATGCTGCACCAAGACTAAACAAACAGACTAATAAACAATAGAAATAACACACAAACCATGCAGCACCCCGACGGTTATGTACACACAGAAATAGAACATGGTATTGCTACCATTGAGTTCTTTCACCCTTCCAGCAATGCTTTACCGGGCAATATTCTTGAGAAGCTGGCCAAAACAATAAACCATATAGGTATCGATAGCCGTGTAAAGGTGATCATACTGCAGAGCGCTGGTGAGCGTGCATTTTGCGCGGGCGCCTCTTTCGATGAACTGATTGCGATCAGCAATGAAGCAGAAGGCAAAAAATTCTTCAGCGGCTTTGCACATGTAATTAATGAGATGCGCAAATGCCATCAACTGATCATCGTGCGTGTACAAGGCAAGGCAGTAGGCGGCGGTGTAGGCTTGATAGCTGCTGCTGACTATGCAATAGCTACTGAGGATTCGGCAGTAAAGCTGAGTGAGTTAGCTGTAGGCATAGGTCCATTTGTAGTAGGCCCTGCTGTAGAGCGTAAGGTTGGAGTATCTGCTTTTTCTCAGCTGGCAATAGATGCTACTGAATGGCGCTCAGCAGACTGGGCTAAAAAACATAGCCTGTATTCTGAAATACATCAAACAATAGCTGAAGTAGACGATGCAGTGAAGAAATTGTCTAATCAGCTGACGCAAAGCAGCCCGGAAGCCATGGCTGCTCTGAAGAAAATTTTCTGGCATGGCACATCGCACTGGGACGAACTGCTTGCTGAACGTGCTGCCATAAGCGGGCGTTTAGTGCTGAGTGAATTTACACGCAACGCGATCAATAAATTTAAAGCTAAGTCGGCCAAATAATTTATAAAACAGCATAAAAAACGCAGCCTAACAGCTGCGTTTTTTTTATTTGAATATTTCTTTTGCAACTATAGCAAGAAAGCGCACATTATCTACTGTATATCGCTTCCATAAACGTTTAGGTTCTTTTGCAAAACGATATAACCATTCAAGGCCTGACTTCTGAAAAAATTCAGGCGCTCTTTTTTTGATGTTGAAATAAAACTCGAAAGAGGCGCCTAACAATAGAAACAGAACTGGTTTGTCATATCCTTTTTCTTTCAGCCTTTCGGCGACTTGCATTGCCAGTATTTCCTGCTTTGGGAATCCAAGGCCCAGGAATACAAATCGGGAATTATTTTTAGTAATATCATTCGCTATCTCGTCAGCCAGCTTATTGATATACTCTTTGTCAGTTGCACTGAAAAACGCCGGGACAAAACAGCTGCATTGCACATGCTCCTTCTGAAACAAGCTGCTGATATAATTATCAGGTAGTATAAGTGTAGTATATAGTTGTCGTTGCTTTATTTCCTGCCATAGAACTGGAAACAGGTCGCTGCCTGTCAATCGGTGCTGTAAGTTCTTCTTTAGCAGTTTGCCCAGCCATGCTACTGGCATGCCATCCGGTAAGACATATGCTGCATGCCTGTAAAATTGCTTAATAACAGCATTTTTCTTTTCTGCAAAATGCACCAGCTGATAAGCATTTGGGGTAATAAGGAAGCTAAGGCCTGTACCATTATTTATATTCGACATAATATCCATCACCACATCTGTAACCGATGGTGCGGAAATGAAATCAAAATCAAATATGGTTACTTTCTGCAGTGGCATTACAGTTTTTTGAACAAAGCATGTATCATACCTTTCATTCCCCATTTCAGGCTCTTCAAGGTGAGCTTTGTGCGCACAAATGTAATACCTGTCAGCATTATTGCAGCACTTAATACAACTAATACATTGTAATGCTTTCGTGAGAACAGGATAGCAGACCGGTTGTAATGGTAGTAGAACAGGTATTTTTTAGTAATGGTACTTACACTTCCCTTATGGTACACCAGACTTTTATCTGCAATTACATTCTTATATCCTAAAGCACGTGCACGAAACTGCCAATCCTGCTCTTCAAAATAAAGAAAGAAGTCTTCGTCCATCAAGCCAATGTCCTTGAGAGTGCTCATGCGGATCAGCAAGCTGGCGCCATGTTGAAATTCTATTCTATCCGTTGGCAATGATTTTTTGTCTACCTGCGACCAGATCTGATGTTTTAGTATCAGCTTGGAAACACCGAAATATTTGTAATAGTCAACCCCAAAGCATTGTATTTGTTCCGGCTTGTAATAATCCATTATCACTGAACCCACAAAGGCATTGCGATCATCTTCCTCCATCTTATCTATCATCGCCTGCAATGCATTGTCTTTTACAATCGCATCATTATTCAGCAGCCAGGTATATTTAATACTGTTGTCATTAAGATAGTATCGCATAACAGAGTTGCATCCCCCGGCAAAGCCCAGGTTTTCAGCAGACCGCACTATAACAACTTTGGCAGGCAATTCATTTAATTCATCTCTTGCGGACAGGTCTGTAATGATATAATAAAGCGAATTGGCCTTCAGGTAATTCTGTATAATTTCTACAGAGTTATCAGTAGAAAAGTTATCCAGCACAGTAATACGCACATTGGGCAAGGCAATAATACTATTAATACAAGCCACAGTATCCGGGCCATTATTCCAATTCAGTATTATGACATTCGTATTTATCATTGTTATTTACTGCCCGTAAGTATATTTTTAATGTACAGTTTCATAATACGATAGGCATTATATCTTTTGCTTTGGCCGGTAAGCATCTGTTGCATATATCTTCTGAACTGAATACCGGATTTTGTCAACTGTTTCTTATCGGTCATAAGACTGGAATGCCCAAAGCGAATATAAGTAAGTGTGCCTTCCGCCGGTAGATACTTAAATCGCATACCTGCCAGCGCGCATTTAAACCAAAAATGCCAGTCTTCGTATGATTTATAGGCAGCATCAAAATTACCTGCTTTTGCAAAAACAGTCGTACGCAATAGCGGCGCGGATATTTCAATAAAATTATCCCTCGCTATTGTCCTGGTCATTTCAACACCTTCACCTGATGTCTTCATGCTTTTGTTAGCTTTCTTACCCTCGCTTCTCCCCTGCAGAAATATGCCCGGTTTATCTGTTTCAAAAAAGAGAGCATCACCATATATGATATCTATTGCGGGATGATCTTGCATATAAGCAACCTGCAATTCTATCTTTTGCCCTTGCAATAGGTCATCTGCATCCAGGAATTGTATATAATCACCGTTTGCAATTCTTATTGCATTGTTACGCGTGGCTGCTATACCTTGATTTTTTTGACTTATATACCGATAGCGCTCGTCTTGCTTTATATATCGTTGAGCTATTTCCTCAGTATTATCTGTTGAGCCGTCGTTAATTATAATGCATTCCCAATTAGTATAGGTTTGTTTTCTCACACTATCTAAAGCATCTGACAAAAACCTGCCATAGTTATAGCAGGGAACAATTATGGATACCAATGGTTGATTCTCCTTTGTCATTAATTGCTATTTGCTTTTTCCTGGTGTTGCTTGATGTCAAGCAAAAAAAACAACTCAAAAATTACTACTACAGATAGGTACTCAAACAGGTAATCGAACATAAGATAGCCTCCCAGCAGGAATAACATTCCTATGCTATAACTCAATAGTCTATAACGTCGGAAAAAATATACAACGT
>JBQCEX010000359.1:0-15644 GCA_051959855.1 Flavipsychrobacter sp.
TCGTGCCACCTTCACTAAAAACAGGGAAGGAGTTTTTATTTTTTTTCCCTAATAACGCTCCTCCTGTTTTCAGGAGGAGTACCCGTATGGGGAGGTGGTATTTCTTTCAACCCTTCCGTCACTTCGTGCCACCTTCCCTAAGAACAGGGAAGGAGTTTTGTTTTTGTTTTTTTTCAACAACACTTCGTGCCACCTTCCCTAAAAATAGGTTCTTGTCATAAGGTTATTTTATTAGGATTGGCAATCTCTTATCTTATAATGTCTTTGAACTTATTCGTTATGTCTTTGACCATATCGTACCTGAAATTGTGTATTTCCCAAATGGCGTCTTTAATCTTGTGTTCCCAGTATTGATCATTATATGGATCAATGAATACAACAGGTACCTGATTCTTTTCGTAAACAAGTGCCCTATACTCATAGTTACCTCTTGGTCCCATTACTTCTATATAAATGCCAAACTGAGGTAAATAAAAATCAGGAGTCCATAAACGTGGCCGTTCGCTATCATCTTTTAAAAAGACAGGGCTTTCGAATAGCCAGTAGATATTAAGAGATTTCAGAAAGTTACTTACGAGGTTTTCACCGCTGGACATTTTGTCGTAAACCGAGGTATGGTGCATAAGTGTAAATATATTGATGATCTGTTTTGGTGCGGACGATTGCTGCTGGTGATGCCAGTTGAAAACTATGTCGAACAGAGTATGTTACAATTCCTTAATGATGTTTAAAAACTCATCCAGTGTGTAAGCGCCATCCACAATCCTTCTTTCATACACCATATAATATCTGTAGTTGTTGCCTGCCCTTCTTGCCCATTGATCGCCGAGCCTTATTTTTTGTTCTGCATCCAGATGATCGCCCTTCGTTTCCAGCAAAATGGTTTTACCGCTTTTAGTTTCTATAATAAAATCCGGATAATGGTTTATAAAACCATTTATTTTAAAACCTTTCCTTTCTATGTTGCGCGTCCAAAAAGCAATATTTGACATGTTTGCAATTTCGTTTATAACACGCTCTTCAAAAGCATTAATTCGTCCCTCTTTTTCGTACAGTGACTTTGTGATATCTTTTGCTGTTTCACCAGGAGAAATGCTTTGGGGCAATGAATAAGAATCTTTAATAAATACCTTGTCTGTGTCAATAAGGTCTCTAAACTTTTTCTCGGCATATCCCTCTGATAGCGACTTTATTTTCTGCTTTATTTTATCAGTGTAAGTATATTCATTGTTAGCCAGGTCATTGAATTGTTCTTCTGTAAAGTCCTCAAGTACCCGGTTAATGTACTTTTCTATTTCCTTGTCTGCTATTGGGTACATATTCCCAATGATATCCATAATGCGTTTTGTAAAATTCTTTACTCTGCTATCTTTTCTCGCCGGATCTAAAATGTAGGCAATAAAACTTTCCCTTGCATTACCATCTACTTTTAGAAATGTAGGCGTATGTTCTTTTTTGGTTTCATCCAGATCCACTTTATATAGCTCTGATGCTATGTTGTCAAAGGTTATATTTGTATCTCCTTTACTTAGCGCAAAACCATCCAATAGATTTTCTTTTTCCAGCAGTACTTCTCCTTCCTTTTGCCCGAATAGGTCATTGGATGGAACTTTCAGATAGAATTGCGGCAGGTTTATTTCCGCTGCCTGCTGTTTGAAAACTTCTTTTATATTGTATGTTTTCACAAGCGGTTTTATTTCGTTGGGTAATGAAGGGGTATTTGCCGTTTCTATTTCCAAAACCGTTTTTTCAAATGCTTCATTTTGTTGTATAGCCGTGTCTTCTATTTCCGCAATTATCGTATCAGGTATGCTTGTTTCCGTAGGGATTGATATTCGAGTTGTGTCGATGTCATCGGTAATGTCTACCCCCGCCTTTTCATTTACCGGGAAAACACTCAGTTGCTGCAATTGAATTTGCCTCTTTGTCTCCTCTGTCATTTCGAGCTCCGCCAGTTTATAGTCTTTTTCGCTGAAGCCTGCTTTATTCAGGCCTTTCACTATATTACCCAAAGTATCCATAAACCGGGATGACGCAGTTAGCACGTAGCTCATGTTCAGTAGCGGAAAATTGTGCTTCATTACATATGGCTGTCGTAAAACCCTGCCTAATATTTGTTCTACATCTACCGCAGAACTTTTGTCGGCCAAAGAGGCCAGTATATAAGCAAAGGGGCAGTCCCATCCTTCCTTCAGAGCATTAATTGTTATTATATAGCGTACCTCGCAGCTCTTGCTCATTAGGTCTATGCCCTTTAGCTCATTAATATTTGCCGTTTTTATTTTTATTTGTTCAACCGGTATTTTTAATTCAATGAGCTTCTCCTTCAGCTTTTGAACGTTCGATTTTTCCTCCTCTTCGTTCAAAAAATTTTTGCCGTTTTTGGGCTGAGCCTGAAATAGTACAATAGGCCTGATGTATTTGCCACCCTTTTTTTCTTCTTCAATTGCCAACAGCTCCAATCTCTTTTGTAATTGCAAGGCCGAGTTGATCACTTCCGTTTTGTCCTGGTGATTATACACTATTACAGGCAACTTTACCATGCTCTCTCTTTTTAGTTCCAGCGCATCTATAAAGCTTACTATGTTGCTATTTTTTCTCGGTGTGGCAGTTAGGTCCAGTATAAAGCACGGATTTACTTCTTTAAGCATTTCCACGCTCAGATCACTTTCTGCGTTGTGACTTTCATCTACCACTACTAATGGGTTAAGGTATTTTATTACTGCACCCAGTGTTATTTCAGCGTCTTTTCCCAGCAGGCTTTCAAAACTTTGCAGGTTGCCATTTTCCTGAAAGACCTTGCGGTCTTCTTTATTTTTGGCTCTCAGGCTGTCAAAGCTGAAGACCATAATATTTAATTGCTCCTTTACTGTTGTGGCATTAAATCCGCTGCCTTGTAGCAGGGTATCTTTATCAAATACCTCTACCTTGTTGCCGAAATGAGCATTTATTTTTTGCCGGTAAGGATGTGTCGGGTCTTTCAGGTTTTTAATGGTTTGCTCCAGTATAGTGATAGAAGGTACTAACCATACTACCGCTTTAGGTCTATCGTAATCAAACGCATCAAAGATTGTCTTTAGGGCATTGCAGGCAATAAAGGTTTTTCCGCCGGCTGTAGGCACCTTAACGCATATATGCGGTACCCGAGGGACATTATTCTTATAAGGCTCTATAGCTGTGCCTGGGTACGGTGTAAGCGGACTTCTTGGGTGCTTTATCCAGAAGTCATAAAACGCCTCTTTCACATCCCTTGTTTCCTGTATATATTCCATGAACAGGGAAAGGTCGTCGATGACTTGCTGCTGATATGGTTTTAACTCCATTGCTAAAATTTAGTTATATCTCTCGGTATCTTCTTAAAAATAATGTTATGCTTACTCATATATCCCTTAGTCAGCAGGCAGTTGTCAGCATAAATAATATATTGCTCCGCCTTTGTTTTCATGGTGGCAAGAAATGCGTGGTCTAAGGTTGTAATACCATCGGCCTCATAATAAAAATAGTAAGCGGTATCATTGTGCTTATCCAGAAAGTATCGATTGTCTTTATGTTTGCTTATAGATAAAGGCTTTTGGGTTTCCGTATAATACACATATTGTTTTATCTTTTCTTCGCCTACCAGCTCATTTAAATTCCCATCTTCCAAAAACATTGGTTGCCCTAGCTCATAAAAATCAAAACAGCCCTTTCCGTTTTGTGTTGTACTGTGACTAGAAATAGCACGTTTTATTCGCTCGGCAGTTACTGTTTCAGCATAATTTTCCATTTCAATTAAAATAAATTTTCTAGTACCACCATCTAATTTATTTAGATTGAGTACCGATTGCCCAGTTGTACCAGAACCAGAAAAAGAATCAAGTACAATAGAGTCATGTTCGGTTGAAATTTGTAAAATTCGTTCTATCAGTTGATATGGTTTTGGCGTTTGAAATATGGCGGCACCATCAAACAGCGATTTCAAATCCACTTTTGCGGTTTCGTTTGTGCCAACGTCCTCAGCGAACCAAATTGTTTCAGGAACTAACCCTCTGCTTTTTGCTTTTAAAAATGTCTTTATCCGGGGAACGCCATTACCATCTTTTCCAAACCAAATTTCATTGTTACCAATTGCCTCACGCATAACATCTTCTGTATACACCCAACATCTGCCACTTTGAAGTTCATGTTTTTTTCCATTAGGGGCAATTAAGGTATAAAATTGGCTAGCAGTAGCATGTCCAGCTTGTGCTGTTGCAGGATCAGACTTCCATGGGCCTCTAGGGTCGCTATCAGGGTTCTTGTAGCGCTCCAATGCTTCGCCACTCATAGGAAGCAATTTTATTGTTGATTTAATTGCCAAATGATTTTTTCTGTATGCTAAAATATAGTCATGCCTATAGGATATTTCCTTTCTATTTTCCCTATTTGTTCTCTTTTCCCAAATGAAATTTGTAACGAAGTTTGATATGCCAAATATCTCATCACAAACCAGTTTTAAATTAGCAAATTCATTGTCATCAATACTTATAAATATTACCCCGTCATTCGATAAAAGTTTATGAAGCAATTTTAAGCGAGGGTACATCATGCAAAGCCATTTATCATGTCGACTAAGGTCTTCGCCTTCTTTACCTACGACGCCATGCAGCCATTTCTTTATTTTTGGGTCGTTTACATTATCATTGTACACCCAGCTTTCTTCTCCAGTATTGTAAGGCGGATCTATATATATGCATTTTATTTTACCTTCATACTCGGGTAATAATGCTTTCAAGGCTTCTAGGTTGTCGCCGTGTATTATTTTGTTCCCGCTGTTAGTGGCATGTTCGCTTTGCGTTCCATTTTCATATCCATATTTATGCTCCAATATCTTAAACGGAACATCCATATGGTGGTTAATTACTTTTTCCTTTCCAATCCAGTGTAAAGTTGGCATGGTTTAATTTATTCAATTTTAAATACTCCTTCTATGCGTCAAAAATAGTTTTTAAAACTACCATTTAATAACTGTATAAAAGCGCAACTTTCAGTATTTAATGGTGTGGCTTTCACTTGTACGCCCTTTGTATGGGAAAAGAAAACCCGCCATGAATATGGCAGGTTTAAATGAGATATGTGTTTTGGCCGCTAAACTAACGTCACCATATTGAAGCACAATATTTTTTGGGGGGTGACGTACGGGAATCGAACCCGTCACTCATATTTTGATCTTCAGTGCTTCACAATAATAGACAGGAGAAAATTAAAAAGAGTTGGAAACAGACTGTATTCCATAAAATGCTAAATTTATGATGGATTGGCCTTAGTGCCGATCCCCCACGGTTGTCTTTGTACCTCCGTCGTCCTTGAATGAAGGATAACAGTAGCCTGCATGGGCTACTTTTTTTATTTGAGCACTTTGAAAATTAGTTTACGTTGCCGAGTAGCCCCCCGAACGTACAAGAGTGCGACGCAAGGGACGCTGAATAGAAAGATGCGGCTAAGTACAAAAAACCACCTACATATTAAAAATGGCATAATAGACTAATAGATTAAAATGAGTTAGCTTTGTGGCCTCATTTTTCCGCAAATCTATATATGCAGGCAACACTCGAACAGGCTACTAAACTGGGCCTTCGCGAAGAAGAATTTGAACAAATAAAGCAGATACTGGGCCGCACGCCGAATTTTAATGAAGTAGCTATGTACTCCGTGATGTGGAGTGAGCACTGCAGCTACAAAAACAGCATTAAGTGGCTAAAAATGCTACCCCGTGAGGGCGCCCGCCTGCTGGTGAAAGCCGGTGAGGAAAACGCCGGGCTGGTGGACATAGGCGATGGCTGGGGTTGCGTGTTCAAGATAGAATCGCACAATCACCCATCGGCTATTGAGCCCTTCCAGGGTGCGGCTACGGGCGTGGGTGGCATACACCGCGATATATTTACCATGGGCGCCATGCCTATAGCCAGCCTGAACAGCCTGCGCTTTGGCGAGCTGGACAACCCGAAGACCAAGCACCTGGTGAAGGGCGTGGTGAAGGGTATAGGCCACTACGGCAACTGCTTTGGCGTGCCTACGGTGGCGGGCGAGGTGTACTTTGAGGATTGCTACCAGACGAACCCGCTGGTGAACGCGATGAGCGTGGGTGTGCTGCGCGTGGGGCAGAGCGTATCAGCCACGTCGCACGGCGAGGGCAACCCGGTGTTCATAGTAGGGGCATCGACAGGTAAGGATGGTATAGGTGGTGCGTCATTCGCATCGGCAGATATAACTGAGAACAGTGCGGAACAGCTGCCTGCGGTGCAGGTGGGTGACCCATTTGAAGAAAAGAAGCTGCTGGAGGCTTGCCTGGAGGTGATAAAGACAGGCGCCCTGATTGGCATGCAGGACATGGGCGCTGCGGGCATAACCTGCAGCACCAGCGAGATGAGCGCCAAGGGCGAGCACGGCATGATAATACACCTGGACAAGGTGCCTACACGCCAGGCCAACATGAAGCCCTGGGAGATGCTGCTGAGCGAGAGCCAGGAGCGCATGCTGATAGTGGTGAAGAAGGGTCATGAGGCGGAGGTGAAAAAGATATTTGACAAGTGGGACATACACTGTGTGCAGATAGGCGAGGTGACCAAGGACACTAACCTGAAGTACTACATGGACGGGGAGCTGATAGCTGATGTGCCTGCCGAAAGCCTGGTGCTGGGTGGCGGTGCGCCGGTGTATGACCGTGAATACAGGGAGCCTGCTTACTTTGCCCAGCTGCAGCAGTTTGACGCTGCCAGCGTGGCAGTGCCGGGGGATCTGAAGGCGGTGGCCTACCAACTGATACAGCTACCCAACATAGCAAGCAAACGCTGGATATATGAGCAATACGACTCGATGGTGGGTACGGGCAACACGCATACCAATGAGCCGAGCGATGCTGCGGTGGTGCGCATACACGGTGCGCAGAAGGCGCGGGCGGTGACTACGGATTGCAACAGTCGCTACGTATATGCCGACCCGTATAAGGGTGCGATGATAGCGGTGAGCGAGGCGGCACGCAACATAGTGTGCAGCGGCGCGGTGCCGGTGGCCATAACCAACTGCCTGAACTTTGGCAATCCGTATAACCCTGAGGTGTACTACCAGTTTGTACATGCTATAAAGGGTATGAGCGCTGCGTGCGAGAAATTCGGCACGCCGGTGACGGGTGGTAATGTGAGCTTCTACAACCAGAGCGAGGACGGGCCTGTGTACCCTACCCCTACCATAGGTATGGTGGGTGTGATGGACAACATGGACCAGAAGATGAGCCTGAACTTTAAGAATGCGGGTGACCTGATATACGTGATAGGCACCAATAGAAACGATATAAACTGCAGCGAATACCTGCACCATATATGCGGGGTAACACAGAGCCCTGCACCACACTTTGACCTGGAGGAAGAATACCAACTGCAGGCTACGGTGGCAAGGCTGATAAGCGAAAAGCTGGTGAACTCGGCCCACGACGTGAGCGAGGGTGGGCTATATGCATGCCTGCTGGAGAGCGCGATGACGAACGAGCTGGGCTTCAGTATAAATACTGACGAGAGTATGCGCAAGGATGCCTTCCTGTTTGGCGAGAGCCAGAGCCGCGTGGTGGTGAGCGTGAACCCGCATATACATGCTATGTTTGAGGCTGAGCTGAAGGGCATGCCTTATACGAAGCTGGGCGTGGTGAATGCTACTAAAGAAATAAAGATAGACGAGGATACCTGGGGCTATATAGGCGACTGGAAAGAGGCCTACAACACGGCTATAGAAAAGCTGGTGACGAGCTAAGGCTTAGCCTTCGAAACAGACCTGGGCGTAGCTGACGTCTCCATTTAAAGGTGGGTGTAATTTTCTTACAGCCACCTTTACTTTTTCTGCATTGGGGGTGTTGAGCTTAAGGGCGCTGTGAATGTTGTGCACGAAGGTCTCCAGTAACTGGCCGGGCTGCTGAAAAACGTTGCTGACGATGCCTTGTATGAGGGCATAGTCCACAAAGGGCCAGGGCTGGTTGTGCGCTACATTGATGAATACATCTACATCTACTTCAAAATCGTTGCCAAGCACATGCTCCTGCGGGTAGAGACCGTGGGGTGCGTGCAGACGAATGCCGTGTAAGGAAACAGTGAGCATAAAAGGTATTGATGCGCAAAAGTAATCCTTATGAGGATAAATGCCTGAACCGTGTGGCGGCGGAGTATGGGTTGGTCTTCATCTCGTAGCGCTTGGTGTTGAGGGGGCGCAGGGTGTTGAGATCGTAGATGCTGTACCAGCCATCTCTCTGGCCTTTTACGGCATGGTGTTGCGGTACGCCGTTGGCATTGGTGCTGAAAACGAAGACTTTTCCGTTGCGGTCATCAACAGTAATGGCATGCGGCTGGAAGAAGTCGCCGTACCAGATGCTCTTGACGCTGTAGTCGCGGTAGTCTATAACGTAAACGGAACCCTTGGTACCGCGCACTGTGTTGCCCGTGGAGTCCTGCATGCAAGTGACAAAGATGTATGGGGTAGATGGACGGAGGGATATGGCGAACTCCTGTGGATAGGCACCGACGGGGATGACCTTTATGAGCGTATCAGTATGGGCATCCATAACGCGGACATCATTGGTGTTTTGACAGGTGACGAAATATCTGGAATAATCAGGTGTCATGATGATATCGTGAGGGTCGGGCGTGTGAGCACCGGCTATCTGGGTAGGGAGGTGGCCGTCGAGGCTAAGATCTACAGCCAGGCTGCTTGGATCGCTGAGCTTGTAGACGGTGTTGCCGAATTGCGACACGGCAAAAAAGGTATCGAAGGATTTATTGGCTACTATGCCGTGGGGGTATTGCAGGGCTTCGTATGTGTTGAATGGGTCAACAGACATGGGGTTGGTATTAACGGATGCAACCATGGCATCGTTGGTCCAGTTGCTGATGAGCATGCGTGTATTGGGGCTGTCGAGGCAAATGATGCTCCAGCCGGTATTCTTAGGCATATCTGTGCTGCCTATTATCTGGTCGGTAGTGGTGTTGAATTTTTGTACTACGGATGAGTTGTAAAAGCCTACATAGGCATTGCTGCCATCATCAGAAAACTTGACGCAGTGACCGGACTCTACTATAGTAGGGTTTGAGCCCATAGTGAGGTAGCGCATGATGACGTTGCTCTTTGCATCTATCACAGCCATCAGGTCTATGCCTGTCTGGCCGTCCTGGTTGGTGCAGTATATTTTCTGGCGGGTGGCGGCATCTTCAGCGAAGGGAATGTTGCCATTCTTGTCAGGGGCACCCTTAGCTATCCAATCTGCCAATAGCTGATATTCCGAACGGGAGAGTATGGGCGCCTTGGCCTGGTAGGGCATAAGCGGCTGGAAGACAGGGCCCAGGCTGCTGTCGGTATTAACGAAGTATAAAAGTGTGCTGTATTCCGGCCTGAATGGTACCACTACTGCACCACTGTTATCACCCTGGAACATGTGGTCCCAGGTATCGAGCAATAGGCTGTCGCAGGCAGAGAAGCTGGACTGGTTGTGGCAGCCGCTTATGGCGCAGCGGTTGACAATGATGTCAGCTATCTCAGGCGGATAGCCGCTGTCCGGTATCACGGGCGGTTTATGCTTGCAGGCAACAAATATGCTACCGGTAATGCAGGCACAAAGAAGGGTAAAGGCAATGCGTAAACGCATAATAATAGTGTTTCCTTAAAGTTACGGGAATATTATGAAAAGAAGCGCTTAGCGTTAGTGTGTACTAATGAAGCGGACTGCTGCGGAGTAGGGATTAGTTTTGGTTTCATAGCGGCGCGCATCAGCGGGAGTTAGTGCATTTAGGTCATATACGCTATACCAGCCGTCTTGTTGTCCGCTAACTGCATGATGCGTCTTTACACCATTGGCATTTGTACTGAAGATATAAATCAAACCATCGCGATCGTCTACGGTGATGCCGTGCGGCTGAAAGAAATCGCCATACAGCACTTTTACAGTTTCAAGTGTTTTATAGTTTATTACATATACAGATCCCATATTGCCCTTAGCGACGTTTGCATTTATATCCTGCGTGCAGGTGACGAAAATGTAAGGTGTTGCAGTTCTTCGGGAAATGGCCAGCTCTTGCGGATACAACCCTACTTTTATGGCTTTGATGAGTGAATCTGTAGTAGCGCTCATTACCCTTACTTCATTTGAGCGCTGGCAGCTTACGAAATATTTCGAATCATCCGGCAACATAAAAATATCATGCGGATCAGGAGCTGTACCATTAGGATCGCTAACAATGGGAGTATGATTGTCAATGCTGTCCATTACAGGTGCATTGCCGGGATCATCCAGTTGATAGACGGTATTGCCGTATTGAGACGTAACATAAATCTTATTGAAACTATTGTTAGTTGCTATACCATGAGGGCTGGTAAGACCACTGTAGGAGCGCGATGGATCTACCCTCATATTAGCTGTTGTCACGGCAGGTACCATACCGCTGGCAAAGCCTGTTACCAATAAGGTTGTATTCGCGCTATCTATACAAAGTCCACTCCAGTTTCCACCGGCGCCAATATATGCGCTGCCTGCAATCTGGTCGGTTGTAGTGTTTAGTTTTTGTACTACACTTGAGTTGTAAAACGCGAGATATGCATTTGTCCCATCGTTAGAGCATTTGACGCTATGTACTGATTCCGGTAACCCCGCCGGGTTAATCCCCACTTGCAGGTAGCGCATGATCACCTTGCTTTTGGCATCTATGACGGCAATAAGGTCTATACCAGTCATGCCATCCTGCATACTTGCATATATCTTTTGCCTGTTGGAAGCATCGGAAGCAAAAGGGATATTGCCATTTTTGTCGGGCGCGCCCTTAGCTATCCAATCTGCCAGTGTCTGATATTCAGCATGAGAAAGTATAGGTGTCTTCGCCTGGTAAGGCATTAAGGGCTGAAAGACAGGGCCAAGAGCAGAGTCGATATTAACGAAATAGAGCAGTATGCTATACTGAGGGCTGAAAGGTACTACTACTGCCCCGCTATTGTCGCCCTGGAACAAGTGGTCCCAGGTATCGAGCAACAAGTTATCGCAGGCTGAAAAGCTGGCCTGGTTGTGGCAGCCGGATATGGCGCAACGATTAACTATAATATTTTCTATTTCGGGTGGGTAGCCGCTATCCGGTGCAGGAAGGGCCTTATGCCTGCAAGCGCTGATGATAGCACAAGCCATACAGGTAAAAAGCAGACTTGTAGCTATCAGTCCACGCATAGGGTATAATTTCATATTTTAAAGATAATTAATAATTAAATTGAATGCAAGACAGGCAACTGCAATTAAGTGAGCTATTATTAATACTTTCGCGGGCGCAAATACAAGCATTTAACGTCCACATAAAACAAGCACTGTATCTTGCACCCTTTTTATCGCATGAAGCAAACGCTGCTGATACTTATTACACTCTTTATGTTTTCCACCCAGGCACTGGGGCAGGCAGAGGAGGCTATTAAGGCCAAGGCAGATACTATGCAGAAATATATACCTGGGCAAAAACTCGCTGCAGCGGTACGGGTGAAGCATATAGTGATAGAAGGCAATAAGGTAACCAGGCGCTCGGTAATACTAAGGGAAATAAGCGTGCATGAGGGCGATACCCTGAGGCTTGATTCCATCCCTAAATTGTTAAACCAGAATAAACTGCGGCTGGTGAACATGGCCCTGTTCAACGACATAGAAATGGATATAGAACAGGTGACAACGCATGAAGTGAACTGGCGGATAAAAGTGAAAGAGCGATGGTACATACTGCCATCTGTAACTTTTGAGCTGGCAGACCGCAATTTTAATACATGGTGGGTAGAAGAAAACCATGATATGAGCCGGGCGAACTTCGGGCTAACCATTTCAGATTACAACTTCAGGGGCAATCTTGAGAACTTGTCGGCTATGGTGCAGGTGGGCTACACCAGGAAGCTGGTACTTAGTTACCTGGTACCTTATATAGATAAGCAACAAAAAAGCGGCCTTGGTTTCGTGCTAAGCCTTGCTAAAAGCAGACAAACTTATTATGCATCAGACTCGGACAAACTCCAGTATGTAAACAGCAATAATAACAAAGATATACTGCAGCAGATAGAGGCAGGCGTAAGTTATATATACAGGCCGGGCTATGCCACACGACATATTGTAACGCTGAGCTATAAAGACTACCAGGTAGGAGATACTGTGCTGGAACTCAATCCAAACTACTACGCCAACAGCAACACAAAAGCAAGGTTCATGGAGTTGCTATACCGCTTTGAATTAAATAAAGTAGATAACTGGAACTATCCGTTGCTGGGCTTTAAATTCGTAGGATATTTCGTATCGCGTTTAGGATTTGAGGGAATCAATAATCAAACGTTTGTCAATGTAGAGACAGGCATTTTCCGCACTCCGTTCCCTAAATGGTATTTTTCAGCCATCTTGCGTGGAAGACTCGTTTTACCCGAGAAGCAACCCTACTATTTTGAAGGCGGCCTGGGCACACGTACCGATTACGTGCGTGGATATGAATATTATGTAATTGACGGATCACAATACGGTTTGCTGCGTTTTGACCTGAAGCGGGAACTGTTCAATAAAATTTACCGTGAGCACATCAATTATTTCACTACTATCCCCATTCGCCTTTATCCAAAGATATTTGCTGACTTCGGCTATATAAAAAGCAATGATCTGACAGGAAATAATAACTTTCTTGCCAACCAGCTGATGTACTCGGCAGGCATAGGACTTGATATTGTTACCTTGTATGATATAAAGGTGCGCCTGGAGCTGGCCTACAATCACTTGGGCCGAAATGGGCTATATTTACACCTCAACAGCGAGTAAAAATAAACGGTTATGCTTGTAGCGTTATACAATCGCACTTTTGAAGAACAGGATGTACCTATGCTGAAGCATATCCTGCAGCTATTGGAGCAGCATAAGATACAGACCGTTTTTTATAAGGATTTTTACCTGGCGCTACAGCAATATATACCCTTCAGCACTGCCCCCAGACTGTTTACCAGCAAAAAAGATCTGCCTACCCATACTGACATGCTTTTTAGCCTGGGCGGTGATGGTACTATGCTGGACACGGTAAGTTTTGTAGGCAACTCTAACATTCCCCTCATAGGTATTAATCTTGGACGCCTGGGTTTCCTGGCAGCCATACCGGAAGAAGTGGTAGAGGGTGCTATACTTTCTTTAATACGGGGCTCCTATACACTGGAAAAGCGCAGCCTGATACACCTGGATTCAAGCGTGCCACTGTTTGACGGGGCTCCTTATGCACTGAACGAGTTCACCTTACATCGCAAGGACTCATCGTCCATGATTAAAATACATACTTACCTGAATGGTGAGTTTTTAAATACCTATTGGGCAGACGGGCTTATTGTGGCCACACCTACGGGATCGACCGGCTACTCGCTCAGCTGCGGCGGCCCTGTAGTATTCCCGCAAGCATCAAGCTTTGTTATAACCCCTGTAGCACCGCATAACCTGAACACCCGCTCTATAATAGTGCCCGATGATAATGTCATATCATTTGAAGTAGAAGGGAGGACCGAGCAGGTGCTATGCACCCTGGACGCACGCACAGAAAGCGTAGGCATGGGTGTACAGCTGGCCGTAAAAAGAGAGTCCTTCACCATATCCCTGGTACGGCCCGACGAGCATAACTTCCTGAAAACCATTCGCCAGAAGCTATACTGGGGTATAGACAGAAGAAACTAAGGGGCCAACACAATAAAAAATTACATTTGCAGTTATCTAGGGTAGTATAATGCGCAAAATACAAGCAATATTATTTTTATTTGCCATATTGCTGACTGCAGAGGCAAATGCACAGCTTTTTTACACCAGTACGGAGTATGGTATATCGTTAGGTGGATCTCAATATTTTGGCGACCTGAATGATAATTACGGCTTTCGTTTTGTGCGCCCTTCCGGTGGCGCCTTTGTGCGTTACCATCTTAACCCATATATTTCTATTAAGGGTTGCCTGAATTTTACGCACGTAGGCTACTCAGATGCCTATTCTGATGACCCTTATTATAAACTGCGTAACCTGAGTTTTGAAAGTAACGTTTATGAAGGGGTGTTCCAGGCCGAATTCAACTTCTTTCGTTTTTCAACCGGCGAAGACGGCAGTCGCTTTACGCCCTACCTTACAGGTGGTATAGGCGTCTTTTATTATAATCCTTATACCTATTATCAAGGTAGCAAATATTACCTGCGACAGTTAGGTACCGAGGGGCAGAATGCCGGGCTTGGTACAAAATACTCCAGCTTTGCGATGTGTGTACCCATAGGTATAGGCGTAAAATATTGGGTGATACCCGGCTATAATATAGGCTTTGAAATAGCAGACCGTCTGACCACTACAGACTACCTGGATGATGTGAGCGGCGTATATGCAGGTGCTGACAAATTCTCATCTGATCCTCGCAATCCCAATCCTGCGGCTTTTTTGCAGGACCGTTCTATCGAGATCAGTCCTAACAGTCCCCTGGGCCGTGCCGGCAAACAGCGTGGTAACAGCAGCACGAAAGATCAATACCTGATGTTTATGATCAACATGTCTTTTCAGCTGAAGACTTACAAATGCCCAAGCTGGAAGACTATGGAAGACTACAATCGCTTCTAAATTAATTTCCTAAAGAGTATCAAGGCTTACATTGATCCACTCAGCATCAAAGCGATCAGTATATCGCTGGTAAAAGCGTATAGCAGGTTCATTCCATTCCAGCACCTGCCAGGTGATGCCTACAAAATTTCTGTCTTTGGCTTCCTGTTGCAGCGCGTTCATGAGCAGACCTCCAATGCCCTTACCGCGCCATGCCTCTGTTACCAATATATCTTCCAGGTACATACGCTGTCCTTTCCAGGTGGAGTAACGTATATAATATAAGGCAAATCCTACAATAACATGATCAACCTCTGCCACGAAGGCCCACCATACCGGTTGGTTGCCAAAACCACTTTCTATAAAATGTTCCAGGCTCACGGTTACTTCATGCGGCGCACGTTCATATACCGCCAGTTCATGCACTAACTCAAGCATACGGCTGCAATCTTCCTTTCTTGCTTTGCGAATAGTTACTACCGATGTATTAACAATACTACTTTGACTTTCAGCGCCTGGCATCATAATATGCTAAGTTCCTAAAAAATGCGATAACAGTCTGAGTTTCTTATCTATATAATGCATTAATCTATTATCTACCATTTGCTAAGCGCTTGTTAACCAGATTTTAATCTGCCGTTAACGACGCTTTAATCTGATTTTAATCTGGAAAGCCGCTGCATCTTTGTGTCATCAAAGCAAACAACAACAAACTCAAACAAAATTTAAAACACAACCAAAAACATTGAATAACATGAAAAAGATCGTAATCATCGCTGCTGCTTTCTTAGGTTTCGCTTCTGCTGCTAACGCACAGTCTGCTTCAGCTACTGCTACCCAGCAGGTAAACCTGAACCTGACCAATGCAATAGCTATCACCTTCACAGGGTCAGGAACCAGCACAGGCGGTGCAGTGAGCATGCCTTTCACTACAGTGTCTGATTACTCTACAGGTGTTACCTCTGCAGCTCAGCAACTGAAAGTGCAGTCAAACAAGAACTTCACCGTAACTGTAAATACAAACGCAGCTAACTTCACTTACACAGGTTCTACCAC
>JBQCEX010000360.1:0-8196 GCA_051959855.1 Flavipsychrobacter sp.
GCTTTGCAATATATAAGGCAGTTAAGAGGTTACTGCATGATATCAACATTGAAAGAACCGTCTGAAATATTAACTGAATCGGTATTCATACTGTAATAGCCAGCAACATGTGTGAGTGAGAAGCTAGTAAAAGTAACGCTACCGCTTTTTGATCTATGTGTTCTGGCACCAGCCTTTCCATAATAAAATATACCGTAATTGCCACCAGTATCTGAAAGCTTATATGTATTGATACCGGAAGGATTGGTAATTTGTAACACCACCGTTTCGTTAACAGAATCATTAATTGGTGTAGCGCCATTAATAAGGAGTACAGTTGAACCGTCAAGCTTATTGAAAGCACTTACTGCTCCGGCAAATTTCGCATTCCAGGTACTGCCGTTAATGGTGGCGGAAAAGCTATTTGAAGCTGCTTCTGGCTGCGCGTTATAATCGGACTGCTGCTTGCAAGCTGAAAAAGAAAGAGCGAAAAATGCTAACAGTACAAGAGGTAAAAATATTTTTCTCATTAGGTTGAATTGCGTTGTTTAAAAGCTCATTATAAAAATGATGAATAAAGATAAAGGTTTGTCTATATTATTGCAAGCAAAGCCCAATAATGAGGGCCAAAATATAATTTTATGCGGTAAAAAGCCATCGAGACCTACAAATAATATGAAATACAGGATAACGAACCTACTAATAGCCATTTTTGTATCGATATACTGCCAGGCACAGACGACGACATTTGAACAGTCGGAAGGGAAGCAAAGTGCCACTTACCAGCAAGCAATAGATTACTACAAGCAATTGTGCGCAAAGTACCCTACCCTGAAAATGGAAGAGACAGGCAGCACAGATACTTATTATCCACTGCATGTGGTGTACTATAGTAATGATGAACATTTCGACCGGTTGCGATGGAAAAAGCAGGGCAAAATAATATTGCTGATCAATAATGGCATTCACCCCGGCGAGCCGGACGGTATAGATGCCTGTATGATGATGCTGCGCGACGCGGCAAGCGGAAAAATAAAAATACCTGACAATGTAGCCCTAGCGGTGATACCTGTCTTTAATATAGGCGGAGCGCTGAACAGGAACAGCTATAGCCGCGCTAACCAGAACGGACCCGAAGCATACGGCTTTCGCGGCAGTGCACAGAACCTGGACCTGAACAGGGACTTTATAAAGCTGGACGCTAAGGCTACGCGATCGCTTGTGGCGCTTTTCCATAAACTAGACCCTGAAATTTTTATTGACAACCATGTGAGCGATGGTGCAGATTACCAACATGTAATGACGCTACTGGCAACGCAGCATAATAAACTGGGAGGCACTTTGGGCAAATACATGGACAAGACTTTTGTGCCCATGGTATATGCCGATATGAAAAAGAAGGGCTACGACCTTGTGCCCTATGTAAATGACTTCAACAGTACACCTGACCATGGATGGACGGAATTTTATGACCTACCAAGATTTTCGAGCGGATTTGCAGCAATGTGGCAAACGATGGCATTTGTGCCGGAAACACATATGCTGAAGCCATATAAACAACGTGTGATAGCCACCTATGACCTGATGTGCAGCTTTATAAAACTGGTCAGCCAGCATGCAGATGTCATACAGGAGGTGCGTATGAAAGACAGAGAGGCTATGTTTAAAAAAACAACATTTACCCTGAACTGGAAACCTGATACGAGCAGATATACCATGACACCATTTAAAGGATATGCTGCGGAGTATAAGAAAAGTGAAGTATCAGGGCTACCAAGATTATATTATGACCGCAGTAAGCCATTTACTAAGGAAGTACCTTTCTATAACTATTTTATCCCGACACAGAAAGTGACGGCACCGAAGGCTTATATAATAAAGCAAGGCTGGGACGATGTGATAGACCGCCTGAAGCGGAATGAGGTGGCTATGCAGCAACTGGACCGTGATACTACACTGGAGCTAAGCGTATACCATATAGAAAAATATGAAACAGTACAGCATCCGTACGAAAAACACTACCTGCATAAAGATGTGCAGGTGCAAAAGACTACTGAAAAGATAAAGCTGATAAAAGGAGACTATATAATACCAACCGACCAGCTTGCCAGAAGATACCTGGTAGAAACACTGGAACCTACTGCGCCGGATGCTTTTTTTGCCTGGAACTTCTTTGATGCGGTACTGCAAGAGAAAGAATACTTCAGCGATTATGTATTTGAAGAAACCGCTGCAAAGCTGCTGCAAAAAGATACCAGCCTGCAAAGAATGCTGGATGAAAAACGCAGGACAGATGCTGCCTTTGCTAAGGATGGAGCGGCGCAGTTAGAATTTATCTATAAACATTCGCCGTATGCAGAGCCTGAGTATATGAGGTACCCGGTATTCCGGTTAGAATAAGGATCATTGAATATTAATCCTGGCACCGTAGTAGCGAGGCTGAATATTGAACGCAAGATCAAAGAGCATTTTGACGCGGGCCATTTTTTCGCGCAGCATTACTTTGAAGCCATTTTCGGCATTGACATCAATGGCGTTGAAGCCTATGGCTGCTATGCCCTTGCGATTAGCGATGAAGAGTGCGCGCTCATTATGAAACGGCTGTGAGATAATGGTAACATGATCTTCCCCAAAAACTTCTTTGCAGCGAACAATACTATCTAAAGTACGGAAACCTGCATAGTCTGTAAATATTTTGCTGGCAGGTATGCCTCTTGCTATGAGATCGCGTTTCATTTTGTCGGGCTCGTTATAGTGCTCGGTACTATTGTCGCCACTGACGAGGATGTACTGGATCTTGCCGGAACGGTATAAAGCAACTGCTGCTTCTATACGATATTCATAATAAGGATTGAGCAAACCGTTGGACTGGTACTTGGAAGTACCCAGCAACAGGCCGACCTTATTGGCAGGAATACTGTACACATCAGAGTACAGCTGTTTTTGTGTAGAATGTGTGACCCAGTAGTCTGTAGCCCATGTGCCTGCCACCACTAACACAACGAAGATAATAATGATATTTCGCCACTTGCGCTTAGTCATTGGTACAAAGATAGGTGAGTGGTATATACAGAACAGATATAGTAAAAGCTAAAGAGAAAATAAAGGGATGCTTTAACAGTTGATATACATAAGAGTATCCTTTTGTAAATATTGATTTCTTAAGGATTAGACACGTAATAGCTTATATGTCTAAAAGGCTGAATAAATATGAATATCTAATGTAAACCGCTATATTTGCCCCACTATTTTTATAACCATATAACAAATATGAACATTCTTTATCTCGTGCCGTGTTTCGGCATTATTGCTTTACTATTTACCATGGGTAAGAGTGCCTGGGTATCAAAACAAGATGCCGGTACAGACCGGATGAAAGAAATAGCAAAATACATAGCAGAAGGTGCTATGGCCTTTTTGAGAGCGGAATATAGAATATTGGCTATTTATGTAGTGATAGCAGGACTTCTGCTTGCAGTAATGGGATCGAGTAATCCGGGATCGAGCTGGATGATAGCAATTGCCTTTGTAATAGGCGCCTTCTTTAGTGCGCTGGCCGGTTTTATAGGTATGCGTATAGCAACTAAGGCAAACGTGCGTACAGCGCATGCAGCGCGTACCAGCCTGAGCAAAGCACTTGCAGTATCATTTGGCGGTGGCTCTGTAATGGGCCTTGGTGTTGCCGGTCTTGCGGTTTTGGGCTTAGGCAGTGTATTTATTATATTACTACACTTATTTGCCCCGGATGTAATAGCTACAAATGACGGCGTAAGACGCGCTATCGAAGTATTAACAGGCTTTTCGCTGGGTGCTGAAAGCATTGCATTGTTTGCACGCGTAGGCGGCGGCATTTACACTAAAGCTGCTGACGTAGGCGCTGACCTGGTGGGTAAGGTAGAAGCCGGCATACCTGAAGATGACCCCCGTAACCCCGCAACAATAGCCGATAACGTAGGCGACAACGTGGGTGACGTAGCGGGCATGGGTGCTGACCTCTTTGGTTCTTATGTGGCAACTGTATTAGCCACCATGGTGCTGGGACAGGAAACAACATCTGCAGATGCATTTAATGGCTTTGCTCCTATACTGCTACCTATGCTGATAGCGGGTATGGGTATCATATTTTCTATGATCGCTACTCTTTTCGTGCGTGTGTCAGACAAGGTAGGCGTAAGCACTACAGCTGTGCAGAAAGCATTGAATATGGGTAACTGGGGCTCAATAATACTTACAGCAATAGCATCTTACTTCCTCGTGAACTACCTGATGCCTGATACTATGACACTACGCGGTCATGATTTCACAAAAAATGGTGTGTTTGGCGCTATTGTAGTAGGCCTGCTGGTGGGCACCTTAATGAGTATCATTACTGAGTATTATACGGCAATGGGTAAACGCCCTGTGCTGAGCATAGTAAGACAATCGTCAACCGGACATGCTACCAATATCATTGGTGGCCTGGCAGTAGGTATGGAAAGCACATTCCTGCCTATCATTGTACTGGCCGGCGGTATATGGGGTGCGTTCAGCTGCGCCGGGCTTTACGGGGTGGCTATTGCTGCAGCTGGTATGATGGCCACTACAGCCATGCAACTTGCTATAGATGCATTTGGCCCGATAGCGGATAATGCCGGCGGTATAGCTGAAATGAGCGAACTGCCTAAAGAAGTACGTGAAAAAACCGATACACTGGATGCCGTAGGTAATACTACTGCTGCTACCGGTAAAGGTTTCGCAATAGCATCAGCGGCACTAACATCACTGGCGCTGTTTGCTGCGTTTGTGGGTGTTGCCGGCATTACCGGTATAGACATTTACAAAGCGAATGTGCTTGCTTGTTTGTTTGTGGGCGGTATGATACCGTTCATCTTTTCATCTTTGGCCATACGCGCCGTGGGACAAGCAGCTATGAGTATGGTGGAAGAAGTTCGCCGCCAGTTCCGTACCATACCAGGTATAATGGAAGGCACCGGCAAACCTGAGTATGATAAATGCGTAGCTATCTCTACACAGGCTTCGATACGGAAAATGATAGCACCCGGCGCTATTGCTATTATCTCACCTCTTATTATAGGCTTTATACCAGGCCTGGGGGCTGAAGCACTCGGCGGCTTCCTGGCAGGTGCTACTGTAAGTGGCGTACTGATGGGTATGTTCCAGAACAATGCCGGTGGTGCATGGGACAATGCTAAAAAATCATTTGAAAAAGGCGTAGAGATAAACGGTGAGATCTACTATAAGAAATCAGAACCGCATAAGGCTTCTGTAACAGGTGATACTGTGGGTGATCCATTTAAAGATACATCTGGTCCGTCAATGAACATCCTGATCAAGCTGATGTCTATTGTGGCGTTGGTTATTGCACCTACCATTGCTAATATACATGGCACTACAACCGCAACAGTAAAAATGCCTGTAAAGAAGGAAGTGAAAGTGGTAGCTCCTGTTGTTACGTTAAAATAACAAGTTGAATATAATAAAAAATGCCGCTCGATTGAGCGGCATTTTTTATTATCGAATGATTCATAAATTATTATTCGGCTTACCGTAGAGCTTGCTCTTTATCCAACCCCATTTGTGAAAGCGATGTGTGAGCGATACGCGGAGTACTCCCCTGCCGTATTTCATACTACGCTTGAAATTGATGCTGGAAGCTTCCTCAAAGTACTTTGTAGGACAGGTTACTTCTGCTATTTCAAAGCCATTCATGAATATCTGAGAAATCATTTCATTATCGAAAACGAACTCGTCGCTGTTGTGCGTAAAATCTATGGAACGGATAACGTCAGCAGAAAATGCGCGGTACCCGGTATGGTACTCACTTAGTTTCTGCCAGAGCATTACGTTCTCGAAGAAGGTAAGGAAACGGTTGAAAATGTATTTATACATAGGCATACCACCGCGCAGCGCACCATTACCAAGGATGCGGGAAGCCAATACCACAGGATACACATCATTTGCTATAATGGAAGACATAGCTACCAGCAGCTTTGGTGTATATTGGTAGTCGGGATGCAGCATAATAACTATGTCTGCACCTATTTCCAAGGCCTTTCTATAGCAGCTTTTCTGGTTGCCACCGTAGCCTTTGTTCGTTTCGTGCTTAATGATGTGGCGAATACCCAGCTTTTTACCAACTTCCACTGTTTCATCGCGACTGTTATCGTCAACCAATACCACATCGTCAATAATATCGAAAGGTATTTCTTTATAGGTACGCTCGAGCGTTAAAGCTGCGTTGTACGCAGGTAATACTACTACTATTTTTTTCCCGTTGAGCATGAGGGCGTAAAAGTAAAACTTAAATGTAAAAAACAGAAAATTGCATGGAGGAAAAGCCCTAATGCATTAGCACAATACTTAATTTATTATTTTCATGCTTGTGGCAATCAAATTACTGCTGGCTTTAGCCAGCAATACACCAGTGTGCATATCATGTACTTCACAGGCAGCATTGACAATCTTTTTCCCGTGTCTTATTATGGTTGCTGTGGCCTTTAGCCTGTTACCTTCCTTTACAGCATACAGAAAATCTACGTTCAGATTCATAGAAGTGTAGTGGTTCTCAGCATCAAGGCTAATAACTGCCCAACCAATAACCTCATCTATCACCAGTGACATCATTCCACCATGAATATTTCCATAAGGATTGGTCATTTCTTTTCTTACCATAAGTGATATAGTAGCCGTTCCTTTTGCGATGTGTTCAAGTTTAAGCTTTAGCCAATTGCCCGCCGGTGAGCGTGAATCATTTACCTCCTTTCCTTCGTAATTGTCTTTTATCCACTCTAATATCTTTCCCGGCTCTATCTCTTTATATCCCATATTTGAGATTTTATTATTTTCAGCGCAAAGGTAATGGGATTAACATAACAAAACAGCGGGCTAAATTATCAGCCCGCTGTCATATTAAATCATTCTAAAACTTTAATGTACTATTTCTACTATCCTATTGATAAGACCTTTAGATGTATTGAGCCTTAGGATATAATGACCCGCAGCAAAGCTGCTGACATTAATTGTAGTAGTTGCACTACCGTTCGCTGTGCCTTTGTAAACAGTAGCACCCATGCTGTTTATTATTTCAATGTCTTTCAGTGCTATGTTGTTATTATCTGCACTAACGGTCATGTTCTGACTGGCAGGATTAGGATAAACTTTAACTGTGTTATCCTGCTGACTGAGTGAACCTATGCCAGTTGGTATGGACCATACCACAGTATCACTGCCACAATCATTGGTCAGAACAACTTTTACATTATAAATATTACCTGTCTTGTAAGTATGTAATGGATTAGCCTGGCTTGATGTGTCGCCATCACCGAAAAGCCATAAATAAGAGTTGATATATTGGCCACCAGATACACCAAACAAATAGGTGTTACCCGAACGCACGTAATTTATGCCCATTGCTTTCGGAAGTGGATTAATGGCAAGCGTAACAGAATCGGATGCAGAACAATATCTGTATACATTAACACTATAAGTACCGCTGGAAGTGACATGAATACTTTCGGTAGTATCGCCTGTGCTCCACAGATATTTTGCACCAGGGTTGCCTGCATCCAACATGAATGTTGATGATTCACACATTGTGCGATCAGAACCCAAATCAACAGATGGAGCATTGCGTACTGCTATACCTACAGGAATCTTATTACTCATACAACCACTTCTATCAATTGCTGCTACATAAAAAATACTGTCTTTAGTGGGATATGTAAGAGAAACAGTAGTGTCAATTTTAAAAGGAATAGTGCCCGTAGGAGATGTGTACCATTGAAATTTGATATTGGGCACATTCTGCACATATACCTTTGCTACTGATGTACCAGGGCATACCGTATCTGATGTAACAACAGGTAATATTGGTAAGGTAGTTAGTATAAGCGTACTGGAAGATGAGTCATTTATATGAATGGTATCTGTAGCTAATACGGTATATACCTTTAACTTGTACTTACCTCCATTTGGCGGATTAATGGTACCTACATACACATTGACCGAGCTGGCAGAAGCAAGACTACTGGTGTACTTAGTGAAAACAGTGTTGGTTAGGCCGGCAGAATCGGTATAGGAAGCATAAACATAAAAGTTTGATTCTGTGGAATTGCCGTAGTTATAAACTTTTGCTGTAACCGTATCTACCCTGTTAGCGCAATAGGTAGCATTATTAGCCGGAGCAATTACCGCTACAGCGCCCAGATCATGTGCAGG
>JBQCEX010000361.1:0-3877 GCA_051959855.1 Flavipsychrobacter sp.
CGAGTAGCAGAGATGCGGAATTCGATATCTGGTCCACCTGGAGGTGTGTTTGGCCATGCTTCAATGAAGTTCAAGCCATTTTCAAATTCGTTCCAGGTATCAACACTGTTACCTGCAACCTGGAATTCTGGTACCAGATCAATCATGTCAGTGATACCCAGAGAACCGATCAATGTTACGTTGTCAGTAGTACCTGGAGTTTGGTCGTTTGCTACAGCCTGGGCATTTACTGCGCCGTAAGCTGCGAGAAGGATTGCTGCTGTTAATGCAATTTTTTTCATAAAATTGGTTTTTAAATTTTGAGTTCTAAAATGGGATTGTTTGTATATCAAAGCTTTGATGACACAAACTTCCGACGATTTCATGCGGATGTTAAAGGCATTTAAGAACAAATTATACGCTTGTATTGTGAATTGTGATTTTGCTCATTTTCATTGCTGCAATACGGAGAATATTGTGTCAAACCTTTTGGAAGGCAGTACTATAGCGCTAATTACTCCTTATGATTTAATATTCATTTTTAACGACAGATTTTGATACGATATCTTGTGATTTTTTCAAAGGAGTTTTTATTCACATTCGGATGGCTGATTTTATTGTGTATAATTCATACACTTGATTTCAACGAACCCGATTATCGCTTTAGTATAAGCCCTTACTGGTAGCACATTGGCTATGTCAAACAGTTCATCATGTTCATATCGAATAGCTAAAATGGTTCAAGTGAATAAAAACGGGCATTTTACCTACGTTATCCACATTAATTAACAGGTTATGCACAGTGGATATGCCGCATCGATGATAGAAATTAGGAGTGGTAATGATGTTTTTTACTATTTGATAATGAGATAGTTGTGTGTTCCTCAGCCAATAGAAATAAAAAAGGACGAGTAAATCGTCCTTTTGCGCGGGTTTATATGTATGATGTATTCGGAAACTCTATTTGGTGCTATTTTATAAAGCTGTTATAATGAAGATTACATTGAAATCATATTCTCCACCATAGTAATTCAGAGGCGGATCTATTTTAAGATCTACATTGTAGGTGTTTTCAATATTGTTATTAGCATTGTGCATAAAAGGTTTGGGCCTGGACGATATGCTTACAAAATCAGTGCTGGTTTCAGGTCTCAGGCTTATTAGTTCCACGGGCATTCTCCCCCCTGTTAGGGCAGAGGATAGATGACTGCTATTAGACATCACACTTATGTTCCACGGGCGGTTACTTTTTACCCGTATTTTGAAAAACGAAGGAAAGGTTTTACCATTTGCAAAATCTTCAAAAGTATTCATAACTATTCTATCATTTGCAGGAGATGATACACTCATGTCAACGAGAGATGGAATTTCAATTGTTCCTGAAATAGAGGAGCTTGCAAAATTGCCAGGTGTCTGCCCGAATGTATATAGCGGAAGTAATATTGTTATTAAGCCTTTGAAATTCATGACTGCGTAATTGAAATAACAATATTGAAAGTGAAGTTGCCTGTATTAATGAATGTATGCAGCGGACTGAGGATCAGATCGTAATTAAAAGTTAGGTCTTGATTAGATGGGGATGGTGGTTGTATGAATAGTAGAACGGGCGATGACGATAGAGGATTTTGAACTTTGTATATCGTAGCGTTAATTGATGATTTACTTGCTAATTTTAGCGAAAGCCAATCAACAGGAATTTCATTTTGTGATACGCCCACATAACTAATGCTGGCCATTACATTTCTGCTGTAATTTTTTGGTGTAAGTTTTAGCTCTATTGCATTCTGTATAATCTTAGGTATTTGCAGTTCGTCTATACTGCCATAGCTAAATATCAGCGGAGTGTTTGTACTGACTGCAACATTATCCTGTGTGACTTGTGCCAGGCAAAAAGTCGGTATTATTGCGAATAAAATGAATAGCTTCTTCATACATCATCTGTTTCATCTGGTTAAAACACTATCGTATTTCAATTTCCTTCTGCGATGCTTCCAGCGGAACCTCATCATCATTTGGATCAATAAGTGCAACTGCTATATATTTGCCTTTGGCCAATGTTTTTGGCATTTCTAGGTCAACAACCCTTTTTTGTCCCGGTAGTAGTAGGGCTTCTTTAGGACCTATTGTTATCTTTTCGCCTGTTGCCTCTGAAGAAAGTTCTATGGAGTATTGACACCTGAGCAGCATCGCCCCTACATTTTCACTTTCAATACGATAAGTTGAGCTATCTGCCAGTGCCTCAAAAGATCGCATTTTTACCTCTTTCGTCAAGGTTATGTTTGCCGGGGGAACCTGGTAAATACGCACGCCTACTGCCAGGCTTTTAGTTAATGCCAGCTCTAATGAGCCACTTTTTTTAGGTGCTTTTTTCTCGCCTGTCGTTACTATATGCAACATCGTCCACTTTATTTCCTTTACAGCATGGGCTGAGTCGGGAAGGTGAAGCTTTACATTTACAGGCGCTTTTGAATTGGCAGGTATTTCGATAAACGTTTTGTCAAGTGTTATCCATTGGGCACAGGAATGAGGTCTTGTTGCGGCATCATAAAATACATCCTCTCCGGTAGAGTCCAGTCCCCAGTCTACAAGCTCTAAGCTAAAGCTGTATGGCCTGCTTAACTTATTGGTGATATAAACGGTTTGGGTAGCAGTTTGACCTTTATCAAGAGTATAATACAGAGTCGCGGGTCCAATGGATATGGCATTTTTCTGAGCTTGTGCAAATACATTATGATTGGCTGCCAGAATACTTGTTAAAAAGGTTAGACCTATTAGTTTCCGAACATTTAAATACATGAGTTTCCGATTTTACATTGTTTACTTTATGAAGCCGGTGAATGACCCATTTATTTTTGGGTCTCCGGCATCTACATATATGGTTTGGTAGCGCACTATTATTTTGTCATCCATTGTTTTTCCTATGGCCAGGTCTATCATTGTATAATCTACGGGCTTAAAAGCTTTTACATCTTCCATATTACCTACCTCCAGCTTCCAGTCATACCCCTTCCATGCACCTACTCCGGATTCATCTTTCTCGCTTATTTCGCCCCTATAAGGAATTTGCTGACCGCCTATTACCAGCGATTTGTTCTTTGTATCGAATGTTACTTCATCGAGCAAGGTGAAATTGTCGCTGCCTTTTAAGGCTATCTGGTCATTAGCTTTATTAACAACAAACTCCTTTGTGGTTTTTACCTTCATCTTCAAGGTGGGAAACTCGCTGTTCATCCTGTTATAATCAGCTTCTGTTATGCCAAAATTCTTATGGTAGGGTAGTGGGTTCTCATTTTTGTGTTCCTGCGAGTATGCGTTATACCACTGAATACTGTCCTGCACAGCTTTTCTGTAGTTCATAATGATTTCTCTTAGGTCTGCAGGGATATTTTTTTCCAGTATTTCCAGTTTATGGTTCCCTGGTGTAAACAGTGTTTCAGCAAAGTTTATAGCTGTTGCCTCATTGGTTTGCTGGGCCCATGCGATTTGAGTAGTTAATAATAGTATCGTAAATAAAATTTGCTTCATAAAAGTTTAGTTTAATTATCGGAAAGGCTACTACAACATCATTTTCTTTTCCAGTCTGCTTTTTGCCTGCAATATGGTTTTTGCCATAAGTTTTAATAACTTTTTTCCTGTTCGTTCTGAGCCATACTGATTGTTGTTTTCATGATAAGTAAATCCACCTATCATTGAAATGTTCCGCTTATTATTAGTGATTTTCCAGAATTTCAGATCAGCCTGTTTGATCAGCTCTATTTCAGAATCCTTTATCAGGTGCATGTTGCGGAACATATAGCCATCCTTTTTTTCATCAAATGCAAGATTAAAAACAAGCTTCTCTCCATTTTCGAAATAGAAGACAAATTCATCTCCTTTATTCAGGGGAAAAGACTTAAAA
>JBQCEX010000362.1:0-10065 GCA_051959855.1 Flavipsychrobacter sp.
CAGCAGTTTGACCATACAGATATAGTTCAGGATGAATTCCAGATGAATGTGCTGGATGCTATTGCCGGGAATGCTGAATTAAATACTGAATACACAACGCGTTTTCAGCAATACAGATCAATATCCCGCCAACTGGCAGAAAAAACAGATCAATTGGCTCAATGGCAAAAAGAATCTGACTATAAACAGTTTTTACTGGATGAGTTATTGCAGCTGAACTTTAAAGAAAATGAAATAGAAGAAGCGGACCAGCAGCTAAAGCAAATAAGTCATGCGGAACGAATCATTAGCATACTGCAAAGCAGTCGTTATCTGTTGGAAGAAGGGGAACAACCAATAATAAACGAACTGAAGAAGATAAATCAGCAACTGCAAGGTATAACTGAGGTGATGACCGATGTAACACCACTGCAAGTCCGTATCAGCTCAGTTTATGAAGAATTGAAGGACGTATGCAGTGAGCTTGAGGGGCTTGAGGGTAGTGTAAGCCTTGACGAAGAATTGATGCAGCAGCTACAGGAACGATTGGATGCCGGCTACAAAATGATGAAAAAGCATGCTGTAACGACTACTAACGAATTGCTTGCATTGCAAAGAAAACTACAGGAAGAGCTTAAGTCCACATTAGATCTCAGCGATACGATAGAGCGTTTAAATAATGAAAAGCAGGCTACCCATAATGAATTACTGTCTATTGCTGACAAGCTGTCTTTAAATCGCAAAAAAGTAGCACCTGAAATAACTGCTAAAATCAACGAATTACTGGCAGCGGTAGGCATGCCAAATGCCCGTTTTGATATCCTGCTGAAGAACAATATTGAACCTGGTCCAATGGGGATGGATACTGTCTCTTTTTTATTGGATGCTAATAAGAGCGGCCAGTTTTTACCCGTACACAAAGCTGCATCCGGCGGTGAAATGAGCCGGATAATGCTGTGCATTAAGTCGCTTACAGCGCAAGCCATGCACCTGCCTACACTTATTTTCGACGAAGTAGATACAGGCATTTCCGGCGAAGCTGCAAGGCAGGTTGCCGTGCTGCTGCGTGATCTTTCAAAATATCACCAGGTAATATGTATTACACATCAACCGCAGGTGGCAGCCAAAGGCACTAAACATTTCTACGTCTATAAGGATGTCGATACTACAGGCCGTATCACTACACGATTACGCATATTGCAGCAAGATGAGCGTGTACTGGCTATCGCGCAAATGATAGGCGGCGAAAAGCCAAGTGAAGCCGCCATGCAGAATGCAAGGGAATTAGTAACACTATAATTACTTTAAACTTGAACTGAAAAGGGCGCCAATGGCGCCCTTTTCACTAATATATTACTACTTTTTGCCGCCCTATGTTAACACGTCCGCTCACATCCAGTATATAACTGCCCTTTGCTACCCCATTCGTATTTATCTGCAATTTGCTATCAGCATTAAATGTGGCCTGTTGTTCCAAAACCACTTTGCCTGTATTATCTATTAACCTTATGGTCACCGGCTCATTAGCCACATTACTTGCCACTACTGTAAAGGCACCTCTATTAGGGTTTGGTGCAACAGTCAGTGCATTTATTGCGAAAGGCACAATAGATATGCCTGTATGAGTATGCGTTGCAGTATCTATCACCTGTTTTGGAGATTTCCACATGCCCCTGCCAAAGGTAGCTGCCCAAATCTCTCCTGTAGTATAATTAATGCCCAGGTCATTTACCCTTACTGCAGGCAGCCCATTATTATAATCCACCCAGCTTTTGCCAGTATCTGCCCTGTAATAAACACCAATATCTGTGCCTATATATAGTGTCCCGGTAGCGGTATCTCTTTCTATACATGCCACTGGTACGTTAGGAAGACTATCATTCATAGCGTGCCAGCCTGTTGCAGGTTTGTATTCAGCCACCTTATTTGTATTATAACCACTGAATGTTACCCATACATGATCTTTATTTTTGGAATCTACCACTACATCAGAGACACCGGGATATGGTATAGGCAGCTTGTTCCACGTAGCACCCAGGTCATGCGTATAGTATAATGTATCAGAATAATCTACAGTTGCATATATAGTATTTGCATCAGCGGGTGTTAGTGCTATACGCTCTATATAAGTTTGGTTATAAATAGGTAACACGCCAGATATACTGTCCCACGTATTACCCTGGTCGCTACTCATATAAATTTTACTATAGCCTGCAATAACGCACGTATTGCAAGACGGCATTAATACAAACGGTGTTACCCAGGCACCTGATGGCTTGCCAGGTATCTTATCTGAAATGCTATTATCACCGGCACCGTTATGAATATTAATGCTACCACCGGGGAATGAATAATAATAAGTACTGTTATCTGCAAAGTCTATAATACAATTCATACCATCGCCGCCACCTACATCAAAGGAAGCGCTTGTACCTCCTATAGGATATAGCAGCTTAGTTCCATTATCTTGTGCACCACCCAATATGTAATCTGCATTATTATCTACAGCATTTCTGTAAAACTCTGTAATGCCTAAACCATCTGTTACCCTGTTAGACCATGCCGCAGCTGAGCTTGGATCATTGCTCATATATACGCCCCCATCATTACATTGATACAGCATTGTAGGCCTTAACGGATTAAATGCCATATAATGCTTGTCCGCATGAGCAGTCTCTATTACTGATGATACGAAGTACCAAAAAGTAACCAATGTCCAGTTACTGCCACCGTTATCGGAGTACCATGTATTTACGCCGCCGATGTATACTTTGTTACTATCCAGGGGACTAATGGCAATGCATAGGTCATACCAACCCTGACCATTACAGCCATTTCCATCCTGTGCGTAGCCTAATGGGTTATTGGCGCAGTCGCCGGTGTATATTTCGTTAAATGTTTTACCTGAATCTGATGATGAATAAATGCCTGAGAGCCCATTAGCATTAGCACCGGAGCCTGATGCTACCACTGCTTTTACAATAGCTGCATTTGCAGGTGTCACTGCTATACTTACTCTACCGGCATCCGTAAAATTGGTGATTTGTGTCCAGCTATTACCACCATTCGCAGATCTATATATTTGCGACTGGCTGGTAGATGAACCTTGACCTGTCGCATATAAAACATTAGTATCAGCAGGGTTATAAACCACCTCCTTAAAATCACCGCTCAGCTTTATTGACCAGCTTACACCACCATTTGTAGATTTATATATCCCGTTGCTGGTGGCTAGCAATAAGCAGTTTGTATCAAGCTTATTTATTAATAACGCATTTGTTAGCCTATACTGGGAAGTAGTCCATGATAAACCTGTTTTGCTCCATGTATTACCCCCATCATACGATTTTAACACGCCTACGCTATAGTAGTTGCCACCATCTCTGTCACCGGTGCACAGGTAAACTGTCTTAGGATTAAGTGGATTAAAGTCAATGTCTGAGACACTTAATAGTGGCAATTTGTCCGTCATACAGGTCCAGCTATGGCCGTTGTTCGTAGTTTTCCATGCACCTCCACCAGGGCTACCTACCCAAAAAGTGTTTGAATCCGTAGGGTGAAATGATACAACATTAATACGCCCTATACCTGAGTAACCTCCCTGCGATGTATCTGGTCCCTGAAAAGTCCATGCGGCAGAAGTGCCAGTAGTTTTCTCAAATTTTGATATCGTACTTTGCTTGTGATATTTTTCCCATTCCTCCCATGTCTTTTCAGGTGAGACGAGATAGCCATTCACATCCAGATGCTGTTTCCAGTACCAAACCCAACGGTTAAACTGATAATCTCCACCTTCCTTTTCTATACCCTTTTCCACTTCCTCTTCATCTTTATCCTTGTCATTACTCGGGTTATTATGATGTTGCTCAATTATATCAGAGAGTTTTACAGGATTATTATTCTGAGCACTCATCCACGGTTGTGCCTGTACAGTCATAGCCCCGAAAACAGAAGTCGCTATAAGTAAAAATTTCTTCATCAAAGCTTATTAAAGCCTGCAAATTAAATTAATTACATTTTTAAGTTATCAGTTATATGGTATTGGCAAATAAAATGACATTAGCCAAACATTAAAACAAAAGCCCATGCATACGTATTCTAACATTAAACCATTTCATTTTCTCATGATCGGTGTTTATCTTTGCGCAAAATCTGTGACTTTTCATGCCTAAAAGAATAAAACCAACCGGACGCCAGAAAATGTGGCTTGTAGTGCACATTATTGTATTTGCCATAGGTGTAACCATTATGTGGACTACCTATGATAAAGGAGTTAAAGGTTGGGCTTACCCTTGGCCGGCATGGATTACAGCAGCATGGGGCCTATGGCTGATGGGACACATTTGTGTTCTTTTCACTTCTTACGAAGACAAATACCTGAACGTTTACAAGCAGCAGGAGCAAAATTAATATTGCAATATATTTTTATAGAAACCCTCCCATAATCAGGGAGGGTTTGTTATTTTTATTCTTATCACTATAATACATACAGATGGATACGCCCCGTTACAAGCAGTTGCAAGAGAAATATAATAATCAAACAGACGAGAAGGCACGTATAGATACCCTGATAGATATGGGTGTTGAAGTCAGAAATTTTGATGTGGACAGGGCATCTGAAATGGCTGACGATATTCTGGAACGTGCTACTTCAATTGGTTATTTGAAGGGAGAAGGACGAGGCCTTAATTTAAAAGGTTCCTGCTACTGGCTGCAGGGTGAGTACGACCTGGGAATTGAAGTGTTGGAGAAGGCTTACATTATTGCCAAGCAAATAAAGGACCGCAAGCTGGAAGCCAGGGTACTTAATAACTTTGGTAATATCTACCGCGATCTGGGCGACCTGGCCAGCTCTCTCAACTATTTCGGCACTGCACTGGAAATAAATGAAGAACTGGGTGATGAGTTCGCCCAATCTGTGAATCTTGCCAGTATCTCCAACCTGCACTATGATCTTAATGATTATGACAGCGCGTTGGAATATGCACTTAAGTGCTTACCTATTTTTGAACGGTCACACGATACGAGCAGACTCATCACCATTTATAATACACTGGGCAATATATATTTCAAGCAGGAAAAATTTGGCGAAGCGCTCCGGTATTTTGAGGAGATTATTAATCTTACTGAACCTGAAACTGCAAATTATGTATTAGCAGAAAGCGGGCTTGGCAAGGTATACTACAAAATGCATGACTTTGATAATGCCCGTAAATATCTAACTGCCGCATTAGATCAGTCTCAGCAATTAGCAAATATCGAAGTGCAGATCATTTGCCAGTTCTATCTTGGCCGCCTGTTTATGGACGAAGGCAATTATAATACTTCCCTACATCACTTAAATATTGCCTTTAGTCTTGCTGATGAATACATGCGTCGTCACGACCTTATGAGTGTGCATGAGGTACTTTCAATGCTTTATGATAAGATGGGTGATATTCCCAAAGCCTTCCATCACTTAAAGACCTTCGAGCAGCTAAAAGAAGAAATTTTTCAGCAAACAATTTTCAACAAACTGCGCAATTTACAGATACGCCAACAAATAGAGCTGGCACGCAAAGAAAAGGAAGTAGCTGAACGTACTGCTTATTTAAAGCAACAATTCATGGCGAACATGAGCCATGAAATACGCACTCCAATGAATGCAATTGTCGGCATGACACGCTTGTTATTAGGCAAAGATCCTAAACCGGAACAGCTAAAATACCTGGATGCTATCCGCCTGTCAGCTGACAATTTATTGGTAATCATTAATGACATACTTGATCTTTCTAAAATAGAAGCAGGAAAAATTGTTATTGAACAAACAGACTTCTCTCTTAATGAAGTAGTACAGAGTGTAAGAGATATGCTTTTCCTGAAGGCAGAAGAAAAGGACGTTGAGCTTAAAGCTTACATTGACCCTGCCATTCCAAAACGCCTTATTGGCGATCCTACGCGTATCAACCAGGTGCTCATTAACCTGGCCGGCAACGCAGTTAAGTTTACCGACAAAGGGCATATAGAAGTACGCGCAACCCTGCAAAAAACTGAAGGCAAAAAACATTGGGTCCAGTTTGAAGTAAGCGATACTGGTATTGGTATTGCCCCGGAGTATGTAGATAAGATCTTTGATAGCTTTACGCAAGCTGGCTCTGACGTGACACGTAAATTTGGCGGCACGGGCCTTGGCCTTACTATCTCCAGGCAGCTTGTTTTGCTGATGAAGGGTGATATTTCGGTGACCAGCCAACTCGGCAAGGGTACTACTTTTACTGTGTTGATTCCGTTCAACGAATCTGATGTCCAGGTATCAGTCGAACAATCAAATGCCGTAGATGAGCAAACAATTAAGCGACTAAACAAAGTAAAACTTCTGCTGGTTGAAGACAACGAATTTAACAGGATGGTAGCCGAGGACACATTGAAGGAAATCATTCCCAATGTCATTATTGACATAGCTGTTAACGGCCAGGAAGCAGTAGAGCGTGTGCAGCAGGAAGTCTACGATGTGGTACTAATGGATATACAAATGCCTGTGATGGATGGTGTTACTGCTACAAAAACAATAAGAAGTAAGCTGCAACCACCCGCTTCTGAAGTTAAAATAATAGCTATGACAGCCAACGTACTGCAGGAAGATGTACAATCTTACCTGGCTGCGGGCATGAATGCCTATGTGTCTAAGCCATTCCATACAGACGAGTTGCTGCTAAAAATGGCAGCTGTATTGGAAAATAAACCTTTGAACAGCGACAAACAACAAATAAAACAGCCTGAGCAGCCACCCGTGACATTTGCAGAGCATCAGTTACCTGATAAGGTGACTGATATGAATTTTCTTACGCAGTTTGCCGGTGGCAATAAGGAAAAAATGAACAAGTATATAAACATGTTCCTCGACAACGCACCTAAACTGTTAGCTAATGTTGAGCAAGCCCTGGCTAGTAAAGATTACCCGTCTTTAAAAATAGCTGCCCACTCGTTAAAGCCGCAACTCTCATACATGGGCATAAAAGAAGATACAAGCCATATCTTCCTGATTGAGCAAACAGCAGGAGAGCCGGCCCATTACGAACGTTTACCTCAGTTGGTAAATGATTTAAAGCTTCTGTGCGACAAAGCATTTAGCGAGCTAAAAAGTCATGCTTTGGTATAATTTGTTAAGCTGCATTCAGTTTAAACCATAATACGCAGAAAAATCATATATTTATCACGCTCATTAGCCAAGCTAACAGTTGTGATGAAAAGAATTTTATTTTTTGCAGGAATTATCGCCTGCTCCATGAGTGCCTCTGCACAAATCCAGCAAAACACATACGAAGTATCCGTGTTCCGGCAGAACCGGCCTGCCAAAATAAATGAAGCTAAAATTGCTTCCGTTTTAAAAAATGTCAAAGAGACTTTACCAGGCTGGAGTGTCGAAACCGACAAAGCTACCGGCTATTTTAAAGATATGTATGGCCCTGGTATCGTGATAAGTGGTTCAGATGTTAATGAATGGGCAGCTAATGTAATAGAAGAAAAACTTAGCTCCCTTGATGTGACTGCAGCAGAGTGGCAACCAATAAGTAAAATGTCCAACCCAAAAGCATTTCATGCAAATTATGTTCAGTCATTTGCAGGTCACAAGGTTACATTCTCAAAGCTGTCCATCAGGTTCACCAGAGACGGTCGTCTTGTAAGGATACAAATGAGGAACTATGGTAGCCCTGCCAATATTACCCCATCACTCTCTAAAACAGATGCTGTAACTGCCGCCATAAAGGACCTAAGTGCAGTAACAATAAGCAGCACAGAAGTGAATGATAGCTGGGAATGGTTCCCAATACCTGTTGCTGATGGCTATCTCCTTCATCCTGCATGGCATTTTCTAATAAAGGGCAATACTCAAAATAATACACCACTACAGCTAAGTGGCTATGTTGATGCCACCAACGGGACCATCCTATATCGTGTCAATGAGATAAAAGATGCTTTTGACATCACAGTAAAGGGCAATGTATATAAAGACGGGACCTCATCACCTGCTACCTTGCAACCACTATCAGATCTTGCTCTTACCATCGGGGGAAACACTTATTACACAGATACTGCGGGCTATTACAATAACGTGGCACTTGGTTTACCCATTACTACCAACGTTAGTTTATCTGGCCGCTGGTCTGTTGTTAAAGATGTACCTACCGCCACAACGCCATCTTTCAATACGTCTGTCTCTGTCCTTGGCTCTCTCTATACTTTCCCAACCACTGCCCCTGCTACCAGCAGACATATCAACGCATATTATCACGTTAACAGGATACATGACTTTATGAAGATGCAGTACCCCACATTTACAGATATGGATATCGCTTTGCCAACAAATGTCGACTTAACATCCGGTACCTGTAATGCATTTTACAATGGCAGCTCTATAAATTTTTATGCAGCAGGCGGTGGCTGTGTTTCATTTGCCCAGATAGGAAGCGTAGTTTATCATGAATATGGCCATGGTATATCTGATAAATACTACACTAATGTTAATGGAACTACAATTACTAATGGAGCTTTAAATGAAGGAAACTCTGATGTATGGGCTATGTGTGTTACCCACAGTCCAATAGTAGGAGAAAATGCATATACTACAGGAGGTTACATCCGCAGGTATGATAAAACTGTTTATGTTTACCCTAAAGATATAATAGGTGAATCGCATAATGATGGACAGATAATTGCCGGCGCGTGGTGGGATGTTGGTGTAAACCTGGGCAGCGTCGATTCCATGGCTAATCTTTTTACCTCATGCTATAATGAAGCGCCTGACGGCCCTGACGGTACTGAAGGCGACGTTTATCATGGTGTGCTTATTGCAGCGTTATTGGAAGATGACAACGATGCGAATATTAACAATGGCACTCCTCACTTCAGGCAAATTGTTTCAGCTTTTGCTAAACACGGTATTTATCTGCTGTATGGGGCCACACTTGCACACAAAGAACTGGACGATCAACCTGATGGCGTTGATATTCCGGTTACTGCAACGCTTTCCATTGCAAATTCTTTCTTCTTCAGCAATTTGAAATTGTTTTATAAGTTACGTGGCACTACAAAATGGGATACGCTGACAATGGTAAATACCAGCGATAGCACTTATACTGCAACAATTCCGGCCCTATCTAAGGGTAACATAATAGATTATTATTTGGCGATCACAGATACTTTAAATTATACTGACGCTTATTACCCTGCGACATATACGCCTGGCTTGTCCAGCCTTCAGACTTCAATCCCTTATCAATTCGGGGTTGGTTTGACCCCAACATATACTAACACCTTTGAGGATAGTACAGATGTAAAAGGTTGGCATATTGGCAATAACGTCGGGGATGATGCGACTGGCGGTATTTGGATATGGGCTGTTCCAATGGAATCATATGTGCGTACTGCAGCGGGCGATATAGTTTGTCAAACAGGCGTTGATCACACACCTCATGCTGGCTCAACAAAAGGCAAATGCTTGGTTACAGGTAATGCCTCATCTTCCGCATTAGGTATTAACACCGCAGATGTTGACAACGGCAAAACAACCGTATTAACACCTGCATTTGATTTAACCGGTTATGCAAACCCTGTTATTGAATACTATCGCTGGTATGGTAATGACATGGGAGATAATCCGAAGGAAGACCTATGGCAGGTGCAGGTTCGCGATAGTAGTACTGCTTTTTGGAAAAATGTTGATCAGACCTATCAATCGGACTATAACTGGCGTAAAAGAATTTTTGCTTTGAAAGAATACATGACATCCAAATCAAATATTCAGCTAAAGTTTGTTGCGCAAGACCCTGTTGAGTCCGGATTATATCGGTATGGTCAAAGTACGGTTGAGGCTGCAGTTGACGATTTTTTCATTTACGATATCAGCTCACCATCTGGTGTTTCAACACAAATTCCATTAAAAGCAAACATCTATCCTAACCCTGCTGATAACAAGATAGAAATCGCTCTTTCATCAGCTACGGATGGCGCAATTAGCATTTATGATCTTTCCGGCAAGCAGCTAAATAATGTATCAATAAGTGGCAGCACTCACTACGAATTAGATACACACAGCCTGGCGCCTAG
>JBQCEX010000363.1:0-2998 GCA_051959855.1 Flavipsychrobacter sp.
TGTGGTCGGTCAGTACGGACGCAACCAGGTAGCACATATTGTTACCTACGGTACGATGGCTGCCAAGATGAGTATAAAGGATGTAAGCCGTGTACTTGATCTTCCGCTGCCAGACGCCAATGCACTTGCCAAGTTAGTACCGGAACGTCCGGGCATTGTACTGAAACGATTGCTGCAGGCACCTTTAAAAGGTGAAAAAAGTCTTGAAGATAAAGAAGGTTTAGGCTCAGAAGAAATAGAGCAGGTATTAAAGTTGCGTGAGATCTACCAGGGCAATGATATGCAGGGTCAGATACTTAAAGCTGCAGAGCGATTAGAAGGTTCTGTGCGCAATACAGGCATACATGCTGCAGGTATTATCATTGCGCCTAAGGACCTTACTGAAATGCTGCCTGTATGTACTACCAAGGACGTTGAACTTCTTATCACGCAGTTCGAAGGGAATGTCATTGAGAATGCCGGTGTTATCAAGATGGACTTCTTGGGGCTTAAAACCCTTACCATTATTAAGGATGCTTTAGCCCTTATAAAACGCAATCATAATATAGACATTGTCATAGACGATATTCCGCTTGATGATGCTAAAACATATGAGCTATATCAGCGGGCAGATACCAATGGTACCTTCCAGTTTGAAAGTGCAGGTATGCAGAAATACCTGAAGGAACTAAAGCCGGATAAGTTTGATGACCTTATTGCAATGAACGCCCTGTATCGTCCGGGGCCATTGGAATATATACCAAACTTCATTAAACGTAAGCATGGTGAAGAGTCTATTGTTTACGATGTGCCTGAAATGGAGGAGTACCTTGGTGATACCTATGGTATTACAGTGTACCAGGAACAGGTGATGCTGCTTTCCCAAAAATTGGCAGGTTTTAGTAAAGGTGATTCCGACGTGCTGCGCAATGCAAGGGGTAAAAAGCAGAAGGCCGTACTGGATAAAATGAAGAGCCAGTTTGTGGAGGGGGCCAAGCAAAAAGGGCATCCTGAAGACAAACTGCAGAAAATATGGACCGATTGGGAAGCCTTTGCGCAATATGCGTTCAATAAATCACACTCTACTTGTTACGCCTTTGTTGCCTACCAGACAGCATATCTTAAAGCGCACTACTCCGCAGAGTATATGGCAGCTGTGCTCAATAACCAGGGCAATATAGAAAAGATCAAATTCTATATGGAAGAGTGTCAGCGTATGGGGCTGGAGGTATTAGGTCCTGATGTGAATGAGAGCTTAAAAGGGTTTTCAGTAACCAAAGATGGTGTAGTACGTTTTGGTATGAATGCCATAAAAGGGGTAGGTGAGGCAGCTGTGGAAGATATTATAGCAGAAAGGGAAGCTACTGGCCCTTACACTTCAGTGTTCGATTTTATATCACGCGTTAATCAACGTACGGTCAATAAGAAGTCATTGGAAAGCCTGGTACTGGCAGGCGCTATGGATGGCTTTAAAGAAATGCATAGGGCACAATATTTCTATGCACCACCTACCGATCCTGTTACAGGTATGGAGCGTCTTGTTCGCTTTGGCAACCAATTCCAGGCCAGCACATCTATGGCGGCTAATAGTCTCTTTGGAGAAATGGCAATGCCGGATGTTAAGCCACCAGCTATTCCTGAGTGCAAACCCTGGGATCTCCCGGAGTTACTGGACCGCGAAAAAGAGGTGGTAGGTATCTATATTAGCGCGCACCCCTTGGATGGCTTTAAGTTTGAAATGGAGCATTATGGTATTACGCCTATAAAGGACATAGAAGCCAGCAGGGGCAAGACTATTCGTATAGCAGGTTTTGTTACTGATGCTGCTCACATCACCACCAAAAAAGGCAGCAAGTTTGGCAAAATGATACTGAACGACTATACCGGCAACCAGGAGCTAGTCTTTTGGGAAAAGAACTATGTGCAGTACGGCAATTACCTGGTAAATGGCCAGAAGCTAATGATACAGGGCGTCTATGAAGAGCACCGTTTCAGACCTGGTGTTATGGAATTCCAGATACAGAGTATCATGTTGCTCGACCAGGTGCGTAAATCGCTCACCAAAAAGCTGCATTTGCTGTTGGGCCTATTCCGTATTGACCCGGACTTTGTAAGCTTTTTGGAAAATAATGTGAAAAAACATCCGGGCAGCACAGATCTGATGCTACAAGTGATAGATGAGGCTGAGAACTTAAACATAAAGCTGAAAACACACAGCACAAAGCTTGAGGTAAATGATGACCTCATACAATATCTGGAAGAGCATCCGGATATACGTTATTCGCTGGAAGTAGCTTGATTTTTATGGGTTTACATAAAGTTTTACCGTTATCAATTTAAGTTATCCACACATAACCTGTAGCCTTTTTGCCGGGCTTGAAATTTGAGTTAACTTTGAAGTTCATTTTTTAAAATCAATAACAAAATAATAATACAATGGCAGCTGTATTCACCGATGCAAATTTTGATACGGACGTATTAAAAGCTGATAAACTAAGCGTAATTGACTTTTGGGCTCCATGGTGCGGTCCTTGTCTGGCTTTAGGTCCTACTATCGAAGCTTTGGCTAAAGACTATGATGGTAAAGTGAACATAGGTAAAGTAAACGTGGATGAAAATCCCACTATATCTATTAACTATGGTATCACCAGCATCCCATGTGTACTGTTCATTAAGAACGGCCAGGTAGTTGACAAGCAAGTTGGTGCTGCGCCAAGGAATGTTTTCGAAAAGAAGATTCAGCAACACCTGTAAGAACAATTTAGACTTATATAGTAAGGCCGCCTTTCCTGGGCGGTCTTTTATTTTGCAGCTTTTCTTGTTTCCTTTTGCTGTTTCTTATCCTTAGCTTCTTTTACTGGTATTATCACCACATTATGCTCCTGGGCCGCAAGGCGCTCTTTAGTGATATAGCTTATCTTCCGTGTGTTGTGTTCTTTCTCTTTCTTTATCAGTATGTCAATGCCGGGGTTATTGAAGTTGTATACAAGGTCAGGGCAGTTGTCGTTTAGAATAGCAA
>JBQCEX010000364.1:0-3448 GCA_051959855.1 Flavipsychrobacter sp.
TCGTCATTCCGGTACACCTGGCACTCATTGCCTGTTTGCAGCAGGTAGTGATGCAGTATGTAAGTAAATGACTCGTAATTATCCAGCAAGACCCACATGCTCAGGCAATTTTTGATTTATATGGTCGAAGAAATGTTGCAGATCGCTAAAAGTATTTTTAGCAAAGGGCAGTAATGCACCCACGTGATTGAATACCCAGGGAGCTAAAGGGGCGAGATAGCTATATGTTTTGGAATAAGCAATAGTTTCAGGAGATATCAAGTGCATCTGGTTGCCTATCCAAAGCAAGGAGCTCCAAACAACAGCCGCCAGGAAAGCGTATAACAATCCCCCTATGCTTTTGTCTACCCAGCCCAACATAGCAGCCTTTACAGTTGTTTCCAATGCCTTGGCTATCAGGCGAACAATGATTATGACCCCGATGAAAAGAATGATATAGCTGATGAGCTGACCCCAGCCTGAAGTGATGATACCCTTATCAAAAAGGTATTGTGCCAAGATATGCGACAGCTTCAATGCACAAATAACCCCCAGCAGAATAGCCAGCACAGAAAATGCGGCTATAATGAATCCCTTCATATAGCCGCGAATAAAAAATAGTAATATCAGTATGATACCTATAAGGTCAAGGACCATATCAGGCGTTTTGTGCCAGTAATTGTTTTACCGTTTCGGAGATAGCCTTGCCATCTGCCTTGCCCGCCAGTTGCTTAGTAGCTACGCCCATTACCTTGCCCATGTCGGCAGGTGATTTTGCGCCTACCTGGTCTATTATGGCTTTTACTTCTTTTGTTAACTCTTCCTGACTCATTTGTGCAGGCAGGAAACGTTCGATAATGGCAAGCTCTTCCTTTTCTTTGTTTGCAAGGTCAGGACGATTTTGTTGCTCAAATATCTCCAGTGAATCGCGGCGTTGCTTTGCCAGCTTTTGCAGCATTTTGGTCTCAGCAGCTTCTGTCATAGTATCGCTGCCGCCTTCTGCTGTTTTTTCAAGCAATATGGCAGCTTTTATAGCGCGTAGTGTGCGAAGCGCAGCTTCATTCTTATCGCGCATGGCCTGCTTCAGCTCATCCATTACTTTTTGTTCCAGTGACATATCTTTTAGGTCTTTAGAATTAACTTATTGGTTTCTTTCCAGTGCTTCGGTAGCTTTTTTGTGAAAGCTTTTTGCAAATTCTTTCAGCTCATTTGCCAGCTCCTCGTTTTTTGTAGCACGAGTATAAGTCTCGGCCATGCCAAAGAAAGTCTGGTAAAAGAAATCGTTCATTTCATCAACCATCATTTTCTTTGTCCAAAGGTCTATGCGGAGGGCTGATTTTTCTTCCCCGTCCCAAAGGCCCAGCAATATTGCCTTAGCCTGTTGATAACCGTCTACACCGCCATCCGGAGCGTTCCACTCTATGATTTCCGGCATTTTCTCATGGTCCAGCTCTATCTGGATATTTATGTTAGATCTCTTGCTCATATTTGTCTTTCAGGCTGTAAAAATATTCAAAAAGCATTAGTAAGCGCTTTTCGCCCATTTATTAAGCTGTTTTATGCAGGCAGCTATGTCTTTAGGCAGCGGGGCTTCTACATCTACCACCTCGCCATCTTCCAGCTTAAATACCAGGCGCTGTGCGTGCAGCGCAAGGCGGCTAAGCAATGGACGTTCCTGCTCTTCTTTGTCAGACAGCTTGTATTTCCTCTTTATGGCAGACAAAAGAAATGGCGTACCGTCGCCATATAGCTCATCGCAGACTATCGGGTGACCAATAGACTGCATGTGTACACGTATCTGGTGGGTGCGACCTGTGTGTATCTGGAATTGCATAAACGAATAGAGCGGCCACTGTTCCAATACCTTGTAATCGGTAATGGAAGGTTTCCCTTTGCGTGACACAACCATTTTTCCTTTTATGGACGGGTGCTCGACAATTGCCTTTTCTATACGGCCCTCTTCAGGTATGACACGGCCATTTACCAAACCTACATAATACTTGCTTACTTCACGCTCCTGGAAGAGGCTGGAAAGATATTTATGCGCTGTCTCATTTTTTGCAAAGCATATAACACCACTGGTGTCACGGTCGAGGCGATGCACGATCCAGATTTTTTGGCCCAGCCTGGCCTCCAGCGTTCTGCCCAGTGAGGGTAGGGCTGTATTGAACCGATCGGGTATTACCAACACCCCGGCAGGTTTATTTATTATAACCAGGTCATTGTTCTCGAATAATATATCTAACTGCATAATTAATCTTTAAAATATTCCTTCAGGCACTTGTCTTCCTGTTTTCTCATTTCTTCCTTGTCTGCTGCTTTCTTGTCCTTGAACCCGCACAAATGTAATGCCCCGTGGAAAATAACCCTATGCAGCTCATTTGTGTAGGCTACACCGAACTTTTCAGCATTTTCCTTTATCCTGTCCACACTAATGTATATTTCGCCTGTCACTTCATCGGGCTGCTCACTCATGTCAAAAGTAATAATATCTGTAAGCGTGTCATGGTTCAGAAACTGCTGATTCATTGCCAGCAGGTAGCTGTCGTCGCAGAAAACATATTGCAGCTGGATATTCTTCATCTTTTTTAAATGTTTGCTGATGAGCTTATCTAAAAAAGCGGATAGCTTTCGTTTATCCTTTAATTTTGCAGCTACTTCCTGTTCATAAAATCTTGCAGGCATGCAATGAAATTTGTGCAAAGGTCGTAACAAATTTTTTAGCTGTTGCTTAAAACTTAATTTATTGGTCTAATGAAGGTGTTGGAAGAGAATGTAGTACAGCTCTCAAAATTATCAACCGGCAAACGAGCCGTTATAAAATCTCACGACGAAAGTGATTTTCAGCTGACATTAATGGAAATGGGCTGCATACCGGGCGAGCCGGTGTGGGTGGAAATGATAGCGCCTCTTGGCGACCCTATGGCCATACAGATAGCCGGGTACTACCTGAGCATCCGCAAAAAAGATGCTGACAAAATATGGGTGGAGATACAATAATATCTGTTTTTTCTAAGATTATATTTAAATAAATTACTGGGGCAGTGTCTCTGCTGCTCTTTGCTTTTTATTAGCTTTGCCTCATGCATATTGGCTTGTATTTCGGCAGCTTTAATCCCATTCACATAGGTCACCTGATAGTTGCTAATCATATAGTAGAGAACAGTGAAATAGATAAAGTCTGGTTTGTAGTATCGCCGCATAACCCATTAAAAGATTCGCATTCCCTGTTGAATGAATATCACAGACTGCACCTGGTAAACCTGGCTATAGAAGAGAATACCAAGTTCAGGGCCAGCAATGTGGAATTTCATTTGCCCAAACCTTCCTATACCATCAATACACTGACTTACCTCACAGAAAAATTTCCGCTGGAAAAGTTTTCGATTATTATGGGGTCAGACAGCTTTCAGAATATACATCGCTGGAAAAATTTTGAGCAACTTGTAAAGCAGTATTCGTTCATAGT
>JBQCEX010000365.1:0-4575 GCA_051959855.1 Flavipsychrobacter sp.
CTAGAATTATACCTTTAAATGTATGGCAAATAGAAAGGCCTATAGCCAGCCTCTGTAATACCATGGTGCATGCCTGCGTGCATGCCACCAATATCCTGTATCCCCAGTATTCTTTTGGTCATGAAGACCGCAATTATGGTCTTGAAAACACTGCGCCTTATAAAATAGGATGTATAGCCCAGCAGTTCATTTCGGGTGATGACAGGACATTCGAATACATGAAACATGAAGAATATATGACAAATGACTAACACCTTATAAATTATACCCCTCTCTGGTAAAGAATAAAGAGAAAGCAAATCGGCTGGAGTTATTCCAGCCGATTGTATATGAAGCCAGTTACATTAAAATATTATTATTTTTTAACTTAAATGGAGCGTAATAAAGGTTTTTTGACTAAAAAAGTAAGTAAATTCAATAAATATTTCAACATTTTTTGTTGTTTTTATAAACTTGTATTACCTTCGCACTCCATTAATTTTTTATCTAAAGGTAAGCAATGCCTACAATACAACAATTAGTTCGTAAAGGTCGTCAGCAAATTCGCGCCAAGTCAAAGTCTCGTGCTTTAGATGCTTGTCCTCAGCGTCGTGGTGTTTGTACCCGTGTGTACACTACTACACCTAAGAAACCAAACTCTGCACTTCGTAAAGTAGCAAAAGTGCGTCTCACTAATAAAGTTGAGGTTATCGCATACATTCCGGGTGAAGGCCACAACCTCCAGGAGCACTCAATAGTGCTGATCCGCGGCGGTCGTGTGAAAGATCTTCCGGGTGTACGTTACCATATAGTACGTGGCGCTCTTGATACTGCAGGTGTGAAGGATCGTAAGCAGAGCCGCTCTAAATACGGTACGAAGAAAGAAAAAGCCAAGAAAAAATAATTTATTAATAAAGTATAAATAAAGCCATTCATTAAACATGAGAAAGGCACAAGCTAAAAAACTTCCATTAGCACCGGATCCAAAATTTAACGATAAACAAGTTACCCGTTTCGTTAACTGCCTGATGTGGGGCGGTAACAAAACCGTGGTTTTAAGTGCATTTTACGATGCGCTGGATAAAGTAACTAAAATGTCAGGTGAAGAAGGTTATGAAGTGTGGAAACGCGCACTGGTAAACGTAACACCTGCTGTTGAAGTACGCAGCCGCCGTATAGGTGGTGCTACCTTCCAGATACCAAGTGAAGTACGCCCTGACCGTAAAATATCACTGAGCATGAAGTGGCTTATCCGCTACTCACGCGAACGCAACGGTAAAACTATAGCTGACAAGCTGGCTAACGAAATAGTAGCAGCCGCTAAGGGTGAAGGTGGTGCTTTCAAAAAGAAAGAAGATACACACCGCATGGCAGAAGCTAACAAAGCCTTCTCTCACTTCAAGATTTAACCACAATAATCTTATAAATATCATGAAAAGCCGCTCTTGTAGCGGCTTTTTCTATTTCCCAAAATGTGGATATCTTGTCCCCCTCCAGGCTTTATAGTACTTGTTTTTCAAGTATATTTGATAAATAATTCGTTGTAATAAATAATAAGTAAAATGGCAGTTGACGACAAACAGAAGGTGCTCAAGTTAGCCCTCGACAAGATTGAAAAGGATTATGGCAAGGGATCTGTAATGTTGCTTGGTGATAAACAGAAAGATAGCATTGACGTTATAAGCACAGGATCTTTAGGACTGGATGTGGCTTTAGGCGTAGGAGGTTTTCCACGTGGACGTATCATTGAAATATATGCCCCTGAATCTTCAGGTAAAACAACCATAGCTATACATACAATAGCAGAAGCGCAAAAGAAAGGCGGCATCTGCGCAATAATAGATGCCGAGCACGCCTTTGATGCGAGCTATGCACGCAAGCTGGGTGTGGATGTAGATAACCTGATTATCTCTCAGCCAGACTATGGTGAACAAGGCCTGGAAATAGCAGACCGTTTGATCTCCTCAGGTGCGGTGGATGTAGTGGTTGTTGACTCTGTGGCAGCACTAGTGCCAAAAGGAGAACTGGAAGGTGAAATGGGTGAAAGCAAAATGGGCCTGCAGGCACGCTTAATGAGCCAGGCACTGCGCAAGCTCACCGCTACTATTTCACGCACAGGTTGTTGCTGTATATTCATCAACCAGCTTCGTGAGAAAATAGGCGTTATGTTTGGTAATCCTGAAACTACTACAGGTGGTAATGCCCTTAAGTTCTACGCTTCTGTACGTTTGGACATTCGTCGTATAAGCCAAATAAAGGATGGCGATACTGCCAGCGGTAACCGTACAAGGGTAAAAGTGGTTAAGAACAAGGTAGCTCCCCCATTCCGCCAGGTTGAGTTCGACATTATCTTTGGCGAAGGTATCAGCAAGGTTGGTGAGATCATTGATATGGGAGTGGAACTGGGTATCCTGCAGAAGAGCGGATCATGGTTCAGCTATGGTGAAAATAAAATAGGTCAGGGTCGCGATGCAGTAAAACAATTCCTGTTGGATAATCCTGAACTTATGGATGAAGTAGAAGGCAAGATAAGAGCAGCCCTGCAACCCGCTTAATAAACATATTATCATTTATTCTTGACGCCATGCAATGCATGGCGTTTTTTTATTATGCCGATCTAATGGCATGAATTTTATGAAGTTATAGTAATTGTTTGACAACAAAATTGGACTGGTGATTAATTGATACTTATAACCTCATTTCATAAACCTAAACCAACAATATTGTGGAAGAAATTGCGACTGACAATCGAAAAAAGGGCTTTGATAACAAGCTAATTTTCAAGCATTTCCCACACTATGCAAAACACGTAAGAGACAACTACATTGTTCCCTATATAAAGGAGCAACTGACACTCGCAAGGCAAGTAAACATGCCCCTACTCGATTTTTTCCAGTCGATGAGTGAGGATGAGCTGGTACAAATGTCCATACCCAGCCATTCCGATTTTCTTACTGCAGTTGAAGAAAACAGGCTGGATGAATTAATTGAAACCTCTATTAGCAAATGGATCAACGATGAACTGGAAATAGTAAGCCGGTATGATATAAAGGCCGAAGATATAACCCTGGGCAGCTACATAAGAAAGAAAGCATTAAGCAAGTTCATCACTTCTTATACCAATGACCCCGAGGAAATAATAGCGCTGCTTGGCGAAATTGATACTTACTCCACTAAAAGTGACACAGCATCAACCAATGCATACATCACCATTCTGCAGGATAAGATCCACGATCAGCTGCACATGATCGAGAAGATATCCAATACTACTCCCGGCTTAAACTACGTATATAATCTGGAACAGGGGCAATTGACCTTTGCCAATAAGAATTATGAGCAATTTGTAGGGCATACTGCTAACGAGCTTAAGGAACTGGGCGCGCAGGTGCTCGGTAAACTCATTTATCCTGATGATCTGGCACATAGCGTTAATGTTCTTGCTGCATTTAATACCGTGAAAGATGGAGATGTAATATCGTGGGACCTGCGTATGAAGAACAATGGCGGCGAGTATACCTGGATGCGCAACTATACCTCTGTGTTCCGCAGAAAGGATAATGGCGAACCTGTAGAGATCATCGGTATTATGCTCGATATCAACAACCAGAAAAAGATCTCAGAGCAATTAGTAGAACGGGAAGCAGAACTACTGAACGCTCAGCAACAAGCGAACATGGCCAGCTACGAATGGGACCAGGAGACAGATGAAATAATTGCTACCCCTAACCTGCTGAAAATATTTGAGGTTGCTGAAGGATTTAAACGAGACGAACTGGTACAAAATGTTCATCCTGACGACAGGAATCTAGTAAATGCTGCATGGCAAAACGCAGTTGACAATGCGACAAGCTTCGACTGTGAATACAGATACCTCATTAATGGCAAAGAGAAAAGTATTTGGTCGAAAGGAGCATTAGTTGAGAAAAATGGCAGAAAGGTATTAAGAGGCACTGTGATGGATATCACAGAAAAACAAACGCTCATCAATCGGCTGCAGCATAGTGATACACTTTTTAAACAAGCGCAGGACCTGGCACAGATAGGCAACTGGTCGCTTGACTTTAAAACAAACCAACTTGAATGGTCTGACACCCTGTACCATATTTATGGTTTAAACAAGTACGAGGATAGCATTGATTACCAGACCGTAGCTTCCTACAATCACCCGGATGATGCAGTAATGGTTTCGCAGGTAATGCAGTTAAGCCGTGAAAATTTACAGCCATTCGATTTCTTCTATCGTATTGTTTTGCCTACAGGTAACATTAAAATATTACATGCAAAAGGGGATGTTATTAAAGATAAAAACGGCAATGCCTATAAAATGCATGGCACGCTACAGGATGTAACAAGACAAAAAGAATCAGAAAATCAATTAAGGAATTACCAGGAATTTATACAGAAAATCACCAACGTAACCCCTTCTATTATTACAACATATAATGTCCGAACAGGAGTATATTCATTTGTTAATGAAGCAGTAGAAAAATTACTCGGTTATACTCCGCAGGAAGTGATGTCGAAAGGTTTTCCGTTTATGCTCTCCCTTATTCATCCAGATGATGTTGATGCATTATTGGAAAAAAATAGCTTTGC
>JBQCEX010000366.1:0-3224 GCA_051959855.1 Flavipsychrobacter sp.
CTGGATATACTGCAAGTGCAGAAGAATACTAAATGGCATGACAAGTGGAAGGACCAGGTAGTATATATGCTGGATGATAAGGACAATGCCGTGCGAGCAGCCGCATTTGATGTTCTGGGTGATTGGAAAATAAAATCTGCAAAGCAACTGATGATTGCCAATGTGAATGACAGCTCTTACAATGTGGCAAGTTCAGCATTAGCTGCGCTATATAAAATAGATGAGGATACAGCATACCTGATAGCGAAACAATTACTATCAACTAAACCCGGCGGTGACCTGGAATTGGTGATCTGGAGCACAATAGGAAGGAAGGGGTATGAAAATGACATAGACTTTTTTGAACAGAAAGCATCATATGTTTATGGCACAAGGCAGTTTAGCTTTGTAAGTAGCCTTTACTACTATATGCAGGCAGTAAAAAGTGATGTAGCATTTGAAAAGGGTGCAGCACTCATAGCAAAGCTTACTATGAAAGAACCTATAAAAACTTACAGGCCTGCGTTGGCTTCTTACCTGTATAGAATGGCTCAAAGCTATGATGGTAAAGCCAAAACAGATAGTAAGGAAGACGCAGCCGAAGACGCAAAACGCATTGCTATACTAAAGGCTTATATAGAAAGAATAGTAGCGGCAGAGAAAGATCCTGATAATCTGAAGACTTATAAAAGTATGAAGACTACTGCCAACGCACTTATCGAGTAGCAATAGTTTTTTCAAGCAATATTTGATGCAAGTTCAGTACTTGGGGAATAATGGGCTGAACTTCATCATTTATAATAACGTAGTCGCAACTATTCATCTTTTCGTCCTGGTCCATTTGCTTTGATATTCTATCCAGGATTTCTTCACGGGTGGCACTGCTGCGAGCTATGGCTCGCTGAATGCGTAATTCGAGTGGGGCAGATACGCCGATCATGATATCCATATCTACATAAGTGCCGCTTTCAAAAAAGATCGCAGCTTCCTTTATTGCATATGGCGACTGTTGCTTTTCCATCCAGTCCCTGGCGTATTGTACTGTTGCGGGATGCACTAAAGCATTAAGCTGCTGTAGTTTTTTGGGATCTTTAAACACAATACCGGAGAGCTCTTTTCGGTTCAGCGTTTTGTTTGCATAGATATTGTTGCCGAATAATGTTTTTATATCATTGATCAGCGTTTCATCATGTTCCATTAGGTACTTAGCAGCATCATCCGCATAAAAAACAGGTATGCCAAGTGTATGGAACACCTGGCATACAATAGTTTTCCCTGAGCCAATGCCACCTGTTATACCTACTTTAAGCATTGGGAGCAATTATTATTTTACTGTAGTAGCTGCCGGAGTAGCAGTGCCTTCGGTTTTCTTACGAAAAGCATTCGTCATTTCCATTGAGATCGCTGATCTTTCAATGGTCATGAAGGTATTATTGCTTATTTCCAGCTTTACCGTACCATCTTCATTAGCACGAACTATGCGGCCATGGATACCAGCTGTAGTTACTACCTGTTCGCCAGAGGCCATGCTTTCTGCGAATTTCTTCTGTTCTTTTGCACGTTTGGCCTGTGGGCGTATCATGAAGAAATACATTACCACGAACATACCAACCATAAGAAATAACGGCATCATAGAGCCGCCCGGTTGTGCCTGCAACATTACTGTTAAAAGATTAATTGACATTGTGTTTAAGTTATTATTGAGTGTAAAATTACTTATTTTTTTCAGGTACTACCTCAGCAGTGATATAAAGTGTGTGTGTGCCTTTATTTGAGTTGGTAGTGATCTGTACCGATTTCTCCTGGTGGCCTGATTTACCGGCAGAATTAAACATTACTTTCATGACACCGCCAGTACCGGGTGGTATAGGATCGCGCTGATAATCAGCAACTGTACAACCGCATGAGCCTATTGCACTACTGATAACTAATGGATTTTTACCATTATTCTTGAAAGAGAAATTATACACAGCCGTCTCGCCCTCATGCATTGTTCCAAAAGCATGAAATGTATCTACAAAATCCATTGTGGGTTTTGCATTCATAGCAGCAGTATCCAGGCCCATAGCAGTGTGAGGGTTGTTCACCAGGCTTGTTGGTAGCAGATCGCTTTTTTTGTCCTTATTTGTATCATCTTGAGTATTGCTATTGCATGCTGCTAAAGCTATAAGCAAGGTTGCTGCAAAAAAATAATGTCGCATATGAAACAAATTGTAGTGTAAAATTATGGTTTACGCGTGCGCTCCTGTTTTCTTATCTTATTCTCCTTTTCCAGGTCTTTCAGAATATTGTCCAGCACACCATTTACAAACTGTCCGCTTTGTGGCGTACTATATTGCTTGGCGATCTCTATATATTCATTTATTGTAACCTTGGTAGGTATAGTAGGGAAGTACAGCATTTCGCAAATACCCATCTTCAACAATAACAAATCTATAAGTGCCACACGTTCTTTATCCCAGTTTACCAATTTAGGCTCTATCAGTTCCATACAGTACGCGTCCTTATCCATTACTGTATGCAGCAGGTCGTGTGCATATTCTTTTTTTTCGCCTGAGACGAGGCTAAGGAAATTAATTTTTGAATTGCTCTTGAAGAAATTCTCCATTAGCATCAGCGTCATATCTTTATCATCTTCCCAGCCTGGTAATTCATCAGTGAAATATTCCTGCAGTCCTTCGTTCTCCAGAATTATCTTTTCCCAAATGAATTGAATAATGGCTTTTTCCTGTTTGGCATCTCTTTTAGCAGCAGTAGTATATTGCTGGTATTCAGCAGTGTCATTCAATTTTAGAAAGGCTTTTCTAACCCATTCCTCATCAACGAAGTGCTGTATTTTGGCTTCTTTAATCCTTTCTGCAAATGTTTCGTTAGACAGCAGGCTCATAATAAAATCATTGCCTGCTATACGGGTACTTACTTCCAGGTCTTCTTCCTTTTTCAGGTATCTGCTGGCGCGCTGGCGTGCATAGGTTTCAGCATACTGTGCTACACGAACTGTGTACAGTATTGAGATGATAAATAAATCGAGTGAGCGGGCTAATTTTTCGTTTAAAATACTTGAGGCTATTCTCTTATTCGCTTCCTGTTCTACCGGCTCAAGTGTAGCAACTGTATAAAGCGTTTGCATCACTTTTACCCGGATATTTCTGCGGCTAATCATAGATAGTAAAGACCTGTTTTGCCGCGCAAAGGTAAGAAATACTTTTGTTAATAGCCGTTAGGAAGCTGTATTTATTGTTAAA
>JBQCEX010000367.1:0-6633 GCA_051959855.1 Flavipsychrobacter sp.
CTGCCAGATGATCCTTTACCTCAATAAAGCCATCGAATGAATATTCGAAGCTTGTTAAGTCGCAACTTGTTGCCTTTCCATTTGCAAGTAAGGCGGGAGAAAATTTACAATTAAATACAATCTCTGAAAGTCTGCTCAGCATTGCATTTGCTATTTCTTTAGGTATATGCGTATCTTCATCCTTTAAAGATCGGTTAGGGTCAATTTTTATTTTCCTGAAGTTGGCAGGTGAGCTAATTTCTTTTGCGTTGCTTAGTTTTCTTAAAGGTGAATAATCATAAAAAACAACCTGGCCTTTTTCATCAATCACGAGATCTTCTAAAGAAAATGCATACGTCCCATTTTCGAGCTTATCAAATTCTGATTGTAATTTTTTGAAAATAAACTTTGGGAAAGGGAGGGAAGAGTTTAAAAGACCTGGGGCTTTTGAAACGGCTATATTATCTACCCTATAAATTTTTTTATTGCCTAGATATTCGGGGCTGGGAAATAAATCTAATGTGACTCCCTCTATTGAAAACGGAATAGATTTACCAAATGTGATTTTATTTCCTCCAATAGTAATAATGCTATTAGGTTTTACCTTACTATGCTCGATTTGTGAATAGCCAGGCAATGTAAAAAACAGAACAAAATAAATTATGCAGGTGCGTTTCTTTTTATACATTTTATTTATTTTAAAGGCTGCTAAAAAGCAGCCTTGATAATAAGTAATAATCAATATAATGATTACTGTTGTACCGCTGAATTAAAATGGTTAGCAAAATCATTATATACAGTTAAAAAAGTATTTGGATCAAGGTCTCCACCTACGATTGAATTGTTTGCCTCAAAGTCACTAAAAGTTTGGTAGGTATCCAAATGGTTAACATTTCCATTTTGATCAGTATGAGGATTTATGATTATCCAATCTTTGTCACCAACGTTCGTATGAATATGACCATGTATACCACCATCTTCCAGCCATCCTTCCCAAACGACAAAACCACAACAACTCGTCCAAGCCGATCCCGATACCGGAACTTTGTAAGCATGTGCTTTAGGTGCAACAAATAAAAATGTCATCGTGAGCATTACTGCTGATAAGAACTTAATCATAAAATAAATTTAATAAGGTATAAGTTTTTCTACTTCTTGTTCAGGATGTTTTCGATAGCCACCCATTAGACTAATCTAATGGCTTAAATGTATGCTGTTATAAAAATCATAAAACCGTATTATTACCCTTTTATTTTTAAGATTTTTATCTGTGTGATATTTTATTCGCCTTTATGGTCTTTTAGTTATGTCACTGCTGTAATATTTTCTCCCTTATTTTAATCATAGAAATCAAAAGACTTGAAATTTTGACATAAACAATAACGGCTCCCAATGGGAGCCGTTAAAACTATATTCGAAATCTAATTAGTAGATATTGGCTGGGTTGTACTTCACGTCTGCTTCTTTCACTATGGTTGGGCGCAGCATCTGGTTCAGTGCATTCTGCTGGTCTCTTGCCAGCATGGTGCGCTGCTGACCGTTCAGCATGTTGATGGTGTTCTGATCCAGCGCCTGGCTCCAGCGGTTAGTTACACTTATGAAGTAAACTGCGTTGGAACCTTTAATGCCCGGTGATACTGTATTGGGTTTCAGACCATCGAAGAATGTATAGCCTTCCACCTTTGGCTCATAGCCTAATACCGGTACGTAAGCAGAACCGATAGTAAATGAGTCGGCCTGCAGCACTGTTTGCTGAGTGTTGCTTGCTATGGCTTCCAGGTTGCCTGCGCTCTTGTACTGGTCAGCTATCATTTTTGCTTTCTTGTCTTGTCTTACCACGGCTTCCAGGCGCGGGCGAATGTTAGCATCTATCTGCATCAGGCCTTTGTCCTGTTTGCCAGCCAGCTTAGCTACCACATAGCGATCTTCCTGAGAGAATACGCCTGATACATCACCTACCTTAGCATCATACATCCACCTGATGATCTCGCGGCTTGGGCCCAGGCCAGGTATAGTAAAGTCTTCCGGTTTTACACCTTCGCCTTTTTTCTCGGTCAGGTTTTCTTTTTTCACCGCTTCGTCAAAAGCTGCAGCTGTTGCATTCTTGCCGGCAAATTCAGTTGCCTTTGCATAAGCAGCATTTTGTGTTACATCGCTTGGCGCCAGCTCTTTGCTGATGATGGCTAGTTTCACTGCAGGCGCTACTGCCTTCTGATCTATAATGTGTATGAAGTGGTAGCCAGAGTAGTTGTCGTTTGATACAGATACTACTTTGCTTTCGCCTGTTTTACCTTCAAACACAAAGTCACCAAATTCTTTTGACAGGCCCGGGCGCTGTTGCAGATCGAATGTGTATTCCACATTTACTTTACCATCGCTGCCTTTGTCGTCAGAATATTTCTGGGCCAGTGTTTTGAAATCAGCACCAGCTTTTATAGCGGCAGCAATGCTGTCTATACGTTGCTTGGCTACGCTGTCAGGCATTATATCTTTACCTTGTCCTTTTGTTCTTACCAATATGTGTTCGCATTGTACAGAGTCGGGAAGTTCTTTTTTATCCAGCACTTTAGCCATCCTGAAAGCGCCATTCTCATAGTACGGACCATAGATACCACCTACCGGCATCTGCATAATAGAATCAGCATATTGTGATGTGAAGGTCTTTTTGTTTACATAAGTAGGATTGAAGCGATCGTCAGAGTTTCTGTTTACCACCGCTTCAGCATCTTTGTCTGTAGCTGCTGCCAGTTCTTTCTTAGCAGCATTCATAGCGTCCATTACTTTCGTTGTGTCATCATGAGATGGTACAATGTCAAATGACACATAGTCTATAGCCCTTATAGGATCGTTCACCATAAAGATAGACTTGTGTTTTTGAACGTAGTCGTTCAGGTCCTGGTCGGTTACTTTTACCGCATCATCTTTTATAGCAGTGAAAGGAACCTTTACAAACCTGATGCTTGCCTTAGTGCTTTGGTCTTTTATGCTGTGGTCTATTACAAATTTCGGAGTATAGGCGCTTGCATTAATAATATCAGTGAATTTGGTAATAGTATTATTGCGCAGCACATAGCTCTTCAGGTAGCCCCATTCTTCCATATATGATGCCAGCTTAGGGTCTTTACCGGCTTGCTGTTCGAAAGCTCTTACACGCTGAGGATCGAAACGGCCTGTTTCAGGATTGGTAAATACAGGGTATTGCTGTACCAGCGGATCAGGATATGCACCGTAGATGATTTCCTTTTCCTCTTCAGGACTTGTCTGTATGCCTAGTTTGTCGCATTGCTTTTCCACTACCTTTTCAAACACCATGTTCTGCATAGCCTGGCTGCTGAGCTCGGCCCTTGCATTATCATCTATGGTTTTGTTTTTACTGAAAATACCATAGAGGGTTTCATACTCTTTCACACGCAGGGAAAAATCTTTCTGGTCTATTTTTTCACCATCTACCTTGGCCACGCTTTTGTCGCTGCCAAACAGATCTCCAAAACGGCCACTCGCAGCATCCATTAATATAAAGCCTACAAGCGCTATAGCAATGACAGCACCGGCGATCTTACCGTACTTATTCCTGATTTTTTGTATTACAGCCATATCGGTTGTGTATGTTGTATAATAATATTGATAAGGAGGGCAAATTTATATGAAAAAATGAGATTTTGCAGATTTAATGGCTCTAAATCAACATTATGGGCAGTTTTTTAATTTTTTTCTCATCTGGCAGATATATAAACATACTTTATTTATTCGCTGATAAATTAAAATATGTTTATTTCTTATCATACCCCGTCGAATAGCTGTAAATAATCATAGGTCAAGTATTATTTTTAGTTTCTATTCTTAACCTTAAAACTTTTATCTATGAAAAAGATCATCTTATTTGCAATTGCATTGCTATTTCATTTTGCAGCTAACGCGCAGTTTGGCGGACCGATTAAAGTAATAAATAATACAAAATGTACCATTAATGTAGGCCTGCTGGTAACCATACCTGGCGGCAGCTGCAGCAGCCAGCAATATGCTACTAACCCGACAGCCATACCTGCATTATCAACAATGACCTTTACTATGACCACTCCGCCTGTAGTAGTTGGCAGTCCATTACCTGTACCGCCGGCTTCTACCTGGGAGGTGGCCCGCGTGTTTGATGATTGCGGAGCTGTAACTGTGGGCGACCCTGCCTGTTTCTCCACTACAGGTACGCTTCATAGTTGCTGTGGCATCTACACTGTGTTCTGGGATCCTTCAACCCACACGCTTACTATTTTTTAATTATTTGAATATGTAGTGTAATTCTTCCCGGCCATTCGGCCGGGAAATTTTTTGGAATAGTTTTTTATACTTAGTCTTTTACTAAATATTTTAAGTTGAGACGCAGAGTAGACTACGAACAAATTATTGTTGCCATAGTAAGCATCCTGTTACTGATATTGTACAGTTACGAGATAATAAAGGAGACATCCCCGGCTGATATGTACATACATTAAAGAAATGATCCTGGCCTGATTATTTTATATATTTCATAACGCTACTGCGTGGTAATATTGCAGAAAATTATGTAACTCAATACCAGCTTATTGTGTATGAGTTATACAATTTGACTGTGGATTACTGTGTATTTCCCTTGTAGAAATAGTGGGTAGCGAAGAACAAATTCCCTCTCAGTGTAGAAACGACAAAAACTAAAAAAGTTTGTCGTTAAAAATCTGTCCTTTTCCACACCCATCTACGATATTAAGCTTAGGTTATTTTTTCACAGGCAGCATTATCCACAATTCACAATTTTCTGTGGGTAAGGCTATTTGTAGCAGCTTTTACATGGGGATAAGGAAACAGTAAAATGTGTCTGAGTATTATTCTGTTATTTTGCAATAGGGATAACAATTTTGTTTCCCCAAATCCACAGCCCTAATTGATAATAATAGATTCTTTTTAAAAATTTAATTACAAATATTATTATGAGTGTGCAAATCGAAAATGCGTTTTTGGAAGTTCAAAAAAAGGGATATCTTGACGTTGAAATTGATCCCTCACTCGACCTGTTTGAAGAGATTGAAAAGCTGAAGAGAGAGAAAAATGCAGTGCTCTTAGCACACTACTACCAGGAGCCGGATATACAGGATATTGCTGACTATATAGGAGATAGCCTGGGACTAGCACAGGAAGCTGCCCGTACCAATGCTGACATGATCGTTTTTGCCGGTGTGCACTTTATGGCAGAGACTGCTAAGATCCTGAACCCTGAAAAGAAAGTATTGTTGCCTGACCTTCATGCAGGGTGCTCGTTGAGCGATAGCTGTCCGCCACATCTATTTAAACAATTTAAAGATCAGCATCCTGATCATTTAGTTATATCTTATATAAATTGCTCTGCAGGTATAAAGGCCTTGAGTGATATTATATGTACTTCTTCTAATGCGAAGCTGATAGTTGATAGCTTGCCTAAGGACCAGAAAATAATATTTGCACCGGACAGAAATTTAGGTGCTTATATTAATAAGACCAGCGGAAGAAATATGGTATTGTGGAATGGTGCATGTATGGTACATGAATTGTTTTCCCTGGAGAAAATTACAAGGCTTAAAGAACGCCATCCTGAGGCATTGCTGATAGCGCATCCTGAATGTGAGGAACCAATACTGAAGATGGCTGATTTTATAGGATCTACTACACAGCTGCTGAAGTTTACCGAGACAAGTAAGAGCAATAGCTTTATAGTAGCTACAGAAACGGGTATACTGCACCAGATGCAGAAAAATGCACCTGATAAGACATTTATAGCTGCACCGCCAGATAATGCCTGTGCATGTAATGATTGTCCGCATATGAAACTGAATACACTGGAGAAAGTTTACCTGTGTATGAAATATGAAGTACCGGAAATAACAATGCCTGAAGAGCTGAGGATTGCTGCTAAGAAACCAATAGACCGAATGCTGGAATTGAGCAAACAATTCGGCTTAGGTAAATAGTAATTTCTTTAGTGTATGGCTTTAGCCTGGTAAACTACTTTACCTTTTACTATAGTATATAGCACTTTTGTGTGCAGCATTTTTTGCCTGGGCGCTTGCATGATATCTGTATCCAGTATTACCAGGTCGGCATCTTTATCGGTCTCCAGGCTACCTTTTTGTTTTTCTGAGAAAATACTTTTTGCTGCCCATATGGTCATGCCTTCTAATGCTTCTTTCCTGGTCAGTGCATTTTCAGGTAAGAAGCCAGCCGGTGGATTTCCTTTTGCATCCCGGCGAAATACAGCTGCGTAAAATGTATTCAGTGGGCTGATGCCTTCCACCGGAAAATCTGTACCTAAGGCTTCCCAACCATTTTGTTTTAGGAGATCTTTAAAGGCATAGGCATGAGGTAATCTTGCTGCGCCTAATCGATTGATAGCCCAGGGCATATCAGAAGTGGCGTGTGTGGGCTGTACAGAGGGTATAATGGAGTTATCTCCAAACAGGTGAATATCTGCAGGGTCCACCACCTGGCAGTGCTCTATGCGCCAACGGAGGTCGTTTTTACCACCCAGGGCTTCGGCGTATATATTCAATATTTGCCTATTAGCGTTATCACCTATAGCATGTGTGCATAACTGCCAGTGATATTGCAGTGCCAGTGCAGCTATATCTTTAAAATGTGATATAGGACTTAATA
>JBQCEX010000368.1:0-6007 GCA_051959855.1 Flavipsychrobacter sp.
CCTGTGCACCACCAATGATAATATCATTCGTTTCAGCGTGATCAATAGCACAAGTATAGAACATGGTAGTGATGGAACCATTATCTAATGATGTCCACGACACATTTGCCGCTGTATTATCATTAGTTTTAAAGATACCGCCATCATTAGAAGAAATCATTTTATCCGGATTACCAGGCAAAAACACGAGTTCATGCTGGTCAGGATGGTGATTAGGATAGTTATTCACAACCGGTAAGGTTGCCCCCTGAACATAACCACCTATAAAAGCAGTATGGGAATTGTCGGCAAAACCGGATGTAGAACGATAAAGATTAGTACCGCCAATAAATACAGTATTAGTATCGTTGGGTTTTACTTTAACTACCAGGTCATAAGAACCCTGAGACGTGAATTTATCAAATAAGCCACCTGAAGAAGGCAGATTTGAAGATCTATCCTGCCAGCTACCACCTGCACCTGAACCGTCGCCGGAAACATAGGTGTAGCGCCAGAGGCTATTCCACTCTACAGCGCCCAGATAATTTGTATCAGGCTGGCCTGCACCGGGTGTATTGCCCAGGAAATAAACCTGTGTTTCATCAGAAGGGCTAATGCCGATCTTTATTCTATTGTAGTTTGTAGGAAAACCTGCTGGTGTTATATTGGTAAAAGTTACGCCATCGGCTGATCGATATAAGCCTTTCTGACCACCATCACTACTTAGCGTAGCATATACAACGCCAGTCTTAGTAATAGCCACATCTGTAAAATATGAAGCCGTACTCGTGCCTGCAACTTTCGTCCAGCTTGTACCTCCGTCAGCACTTCTATAAATGCCTCCATAAGCTGCCGCGTAAACAACGTCTTGCGTAGCGTTTGAAGCATCTGTAACCAGATTCCAAATTAAATCTCCCCAGGTATCCAAAGCTGTAAGACTGGTACCTGCTGTAGCAGTCAGCACACTCCATGTCAGCCCTCCATCTGTAGACTTATATATGCCATTGCCCAGGTAATAGGCCCCGGTAGCGGAAGCAGAAGCGCCGAAAGCCTCACCTGTACCGTAGTACCAAACGTTGGTATGACCTGAACGAGTATCCTGTGCCAGACAAGAAACACTTTTATATTGATCAGCAGGAGTAATAGAAGTCCAGGTGGTTCCCTGGTCTGTGGAACGCCACATACCGCCGGAGCATGAACCTGCTATCAGTATGTTTTCATTAGATGCATCTATGGCCAGCGCGCGTGTTCTACCACCTACATTCCAAGGGCCGCGTTGCTGCCAGGTGAGACTTGTTGTTTTACTAAAACGGCTGATATCTTTATCGCTTGGCAGGCCGGCAGCAAACGCTAATTCCCGCTCCCTGATATGTCCGGGAATCTTACCCGTAGCAGGATCATGTAAACGCATCCATTCATAATTTTCGCGAGCATTAGCATCTTCATCAGAGCCCATTGCATCTGCGTCTCCATAATAAGGCTTTTCAAAAGCAGCATGAGAAATGCAGACAAGGTAGCCGCAACAAATGATAGCAACTGCCAGCAACGGAGTAAAAAGTCTCTTCACTATATATGGGATTTTGTGTCTGTAATATACAATTATATATGCTTATTTTATTTCATAGTCATGTACCCAAATATCTGGTCTGTGCCCCAGATGTAGCCGCTCTTCAGCATTAGCGACAAATCGAACGCCCTTTTTCAACAATCTTTTACCAGTAAAACTGATTTCTATGATATCTCCAGGATTTAATGCCCGCGGTACCGATGAACCGCAGTAAGTAACGGACAATAATTTAACCCGCATTTTATAGGGCTGCCTAATGTGACCATGAAACGTTTCGACAGGATGAATGCTAAGCACCCTTGCTTCTATAAAACAAGACATAGGGTTACCAGAAGGGGCTATATGATGTGTTGGCAGCTGCGCATGCAGATAACCTGTATACACAAATATGAGCGCCAGTAAGAATAAGTATCTTTTCATTTGCAAGTAATTAAGACCTGATTAAAGATAGCACAATAGCAAGTCATTAACATGCAGTCTTGCGCGACAGTGATTACATTTGCATCAGTATTTTCCATTACATATACTATCACACACAAAACTTAGTATGAAGCATAGCATTATTCTAACATTTCTGTTATTACCATTTCTCGCAACTGCCCAGACATATGAACTGGGAGCAGGCGGAGGAATAAGCCTAAATGGTAAACCAACCAATAACCTATATTTTAAAGGGGATAAGCTTACGGTTAATTATGCCAGCTACCTATCACTGCTAAAGAACATGAAAGATAATGTACAGATGGGCATAGATATACATATGCTGGAGTTGAGCCGAAAATCGAGCGTGATATATGATTTTGAAGGACGAAACATAGGCGGTGACAATAAACGGTTTGTGTATGCTAAATATGCTTTTTCGATAGATGTGGTGCTGAATAAGAAATACTATATTGGTAAAAACTATGTTTATGGCGGCATAGCTGCGGGATTAAGTATAGCACGCAACAATGCTCACAACCTACCAGACAATGTTTCATACGGAGCACCAGATGGCGGGTATGGTCTTTCAGTAGGTGCACAATTAGGCTATGTGTATAATATTGATAACCGATGGGCATTGAATGCGGAAGTGGATGCCCGCTATTACGATTTCGATTATAAAGCAATTGCGCCTATTGTACGTCCTTTTACCAATATACACTATAGAATAGTGGCCTACCCATTAACCATAAGCGTGCGCTACAAGTTTAGCTACTTTAAGAAACCTAATGCGACAACTGGTGAGCCAGAAATAGTAAAGTAGCAGCAAGTCGAAAAGGTAACATTCCCGGTAAAATAAATCAAGAGACATTCGTTTAGCCAAAATCAGCGGAAAGACTTGCTCGCATTGATTATTATACTTTTTAAAAAAGTAACATTAATGAGCGCACCTTTTTGATCAGATATAAACAATAAAAACACCTATGCATTACAGGTGTTTTTATTGCAGAATATTAATTAACTAGATCAATTCTTAATGAATTTTATCTTTTGCATATAGGGTCCATCAAAAAGCTGAATGACATACATACCAGGAGTAAGTAATTTAACGTCAATTACATTGTTGTCGTGTGTTAGCATGCCGCTCAATACACGTTGTCCAGTAACCGTAAGTATCTCATAGTTTGCTTTTTCTATACCACTTACCTTTATATAATCAGTTGTCGGATTTGGACTAATTGCAAACCTTTGATTTTGTGTATTGTTTAGTTCGGTAGTTTTAAAAGCGTAGGGTAACCTAGGTAAAGTTCCAAACTTGTACCTGATATTACCTGTTGGAGGCGGTCCAGGCGGAGGAGGATATGGGCCGGGCGGCATAGCATAGCTACAATCAACAAAATATCCGTCAAACCAGGCAACTAATATATCTTGTCCTGTATTTGAACAATTAGATACCGTTATACGTGGATCGTTGCAAAATCCATATAATGGGCCAGTATTGACTTCCTGGTACATGGTGCCAGGAGGTATTGGCCCTATTGCACCACTATAAAACGAATTAGCAACACCATAGATATAATAAGAAGAGGTTAACTTAGTTTGTATTCCAGACCAAAAGCCAACAGTAAATGAGTCCTTACCAGGAACTTCACCACCATTAAAAAAGTTGCCCGTTCCGCAAATAACTGCAGCATCTATATCATAACCGTTCTGATCAGTATATTCCCAGTCAGTTCGCCTAACACCGGGACCTGACTTCGCTAAATATTGACCACTTCCAAAATGATATATATAATCAGGCGAGCCTGTTTTAGCTTGCACAACGTGCCAGAGGGTATTCGCGCCACGGTTATTATAATCGTAAATCGTAGCAGCATCTATTCGCGGGAAACTAAAATTTGTGGCAACAGCTGTATGCGTGGCGCCTACTCTAAACGTATTCAAACTCCAGCCCGTAACATGTAAATGGGCGCCCGAATATGCGTCGCCATAGGCAATAAAAGCTGAATCCACATTAGATATTGGATCATGTGTACATGCAATGTCACACCCTATCCATGAGTCTGTTGTAATAGTTGTGCGCCTACCCGTAATTGATGGTAAGGCAGTTACATCTCCTGATGTGGCAACAACTTGGTAATGTGCAGGTGAATAATATTCGATCCATGATATTGCAAACTTATGCATACAGGGTGTATATGACACAGGGGGTGTTGACATCGAAAATCCTGTATTATCTGCACACATATCAATACGTGGAGTAGTTGCAGGGTAGCCTAGTGTTGTATCGCTAATTATTATTGGCCCTGTATGAGAGGATAATCCAATGGTTGGATAGGATGAAATATTTAGCTCATACTCCTCCAGATAAATGACAGTTAATACTTTCCCAAGCATGACACTTTGATAGGCACCTGAATACACACCTATTACATAGTAATGCATTTTGCCTGTATGATCTAAATAGTCTGCAAGAGCTACATCAATGTCAGGACATTGTCCAATTGTACATGTCGGTGAAGCAAAATCAGGAAATGGGATCACTGTTGAGTCATAGGCACCATGCGTTTTATCAATGCATCCAAGATATATACCCGCTAATGAAAGCATATTCGGTGGTAGCGGTTGCCCATTCAGACCACCGCCGAACGCTATAGCCCAGAGTTTATTACTATCGGAGGGAGTGCCTGTGGATAACATATCCGAGTTCAAGGATGTTAAGTCATACAGGCCAGGCTGAGGATATATGAGATTAGGCTGCATTAGACTATCTCTCCGAACGGCTGGGTATAAATATGGGGGTTGGGCATTTAAATAATTTGACGAAAAGAAACAACACATAATCAATGTAAGAATGATTGAATACTTTCTTAATTGCTTTTTCATAATTGTAGTTTTTAGTGTAGGAAAACAACTTATTTAGATTGATTTTATTTAACTATGAACTTCTTTGTGTGTATATTTTCATTCATTGTAATCTTTGCAAAATAAATACCCGGCACTAATGATGATAGGTTAATAGATGCATGCTGTACCCCTTTGCTTAGTTTGGTTTGATATTGAACCTGGCCAAGAATATTGGTAATGACAACATATACATTATCGGTTGTAATAGGATTCATGAAATCGAGGTTAATTATATCATTTGCAGGGTTCGGAGACAAAACAATATTGTCGTTTGCAGCGTCAGCCTGCGCAGCTGAAATAGGTTGTTTATACGCACCAGATTGACAACTGGCTGTACTATATGCAGGTGTGCTAATTACTATATCAGGATCTTCAATAAGGGTAGCTTCCCTATAGTCAAAGGAAAATTGATTGAAGTTTGATAAACCAATTGATGATGCCTGAAGTATGCAATCATTTGTATAGGCATTACATTGCGACTCCTTCCCTACTCCATTTGTACGAATAAATTTCATTGATAAATGACCTGATGGACCAGGGAAAATGTTGGCCACTGGTGCGATCATAGCGATATCACTTGTATTAATATCAAGAGTTGAAAAATTATATAACCTGGTTACATCCTCAAGTGCAGAATTTGATCGGCCGGTGTAGTAATCCGTTCCCGGACTAAGCCAAGCGTGCCCAAATTGCTCATTTCTATATTGTGTGAGTTTGTAACACCCGAAAATGTACCTGCAGCGCCCAAACCATAACCTGTAACAGTATAATTACCAATAAAGGGATTGACATTTGTATAGCTGGGGTTTAACCACGAAGTACTTTTCTCACAATAAAAATGAGCTTGCTGCCCAACAACTGTAATTTGCTGAGTTGTAAATTGGCCGCGTTGATCAGTATAAAATTGCGTTGCCCAATTATCAGCAACATCTCCAAGTGCAGAAAAGTTATTTCCTATAGGCCCTTGCATCGTCGGCAAATCTACATTTGCAATGCCCCAACCTTTGGGAGTTTTATTATAAAATCTGTTTGCCAAAATAAATACTTCTCCAACTGCATTAGCAACAATATCTTTTCCAAAGTAACCTTCAGGGATTGTGGTGGATGTACCATCAGGATTAATAACAATTG
>JBQCEX010000369.1:0-3934 GCA_051959855.1 Flavipsychrobacter sp.
CTGTGCCAAATAATTTACCGTCTATTGCTGTACCGCTCCCAGGGGCTGCTAATACTAATAATCAATCAGGCAGTGTTGGTAGTGGTTCTTCAACTCCTGTCAGAGCGTCTGCAGCAAAAATGGTGTTACCTGTTACGGGCAATATTTCCTCTTCTGCAAGTGCAACCTCAGTAACTTCCCGGGCTTCGTTTTCTAACAAACTATATGCAATGCCGGTTGCCGCAGGTAATAATGCAGCCAGGCGATATGCAGGTGCTAAAATGGCTTCATCGGGAAGCAGTAGCTCCGAAAGAATAGTAGAAACAGCCCCTACACCGGCAGCTGCTACAGTACAGGAGCGTGAAGTCAATTATAATTTGTATTATGCTCAGGTTACACCAACATTAGGATATAATATTCACAAGAAAATATCTGTCGGTGTTGGTGCGGATGTGCAGCGTTTATTGCTTAATGAAACATCAACTAATTCCAGCTCAGACGCTAGCCAGGTAAGCACGAGAGAAGTGCCGGCATTTGACCTTGGTCTTGTTGGTAAAGCAGAATGTGCACTTTCCAGCACTATTAAAGCAGGGGTATCATACAGGCAGGGAATGAATAATGTGATTGCGCCTAACGCCAATTATCTGGATCGCAATTACGTACAGGTTCAGTTAAAATTCCTGTTACTGAGAAAATAGCCATTTCTATTTATCAATATATAGAGAGGTTACCCGCAAAGGTAACCTCTCTTATTTTTAATAAGGTAATTAGGTATTAGGGGCCAGATAGATTACAGATCATTATTGTATAGTGGGGCTTTATTCAATTCAGCTGATAGATCGCCAAGGTAAATACCTTTTGCGCCTGCATCATTAGCTATTTTGTCTGCTTCACGTTCCAATTCTTTAAGATTAATTTCTTTAGCTCTTTTTTCAATAGGAGGATTTAGCTTTTCAACCCTTTCAAATGCCAGCATTTTGTCATGAACCTCCTTAGGTAGATCGTTTTCACTTTTATATGCTAACTCTATGAATTGTTTGGCAAAATAGCTATCTACCTGTATGCGACGTTTCGACAAATGGGCGAATTTTCCCAGTACCCGGCATATATTTTCTCGCTCTTCAGGACTTAATTGTTCAGCAAATTCATAGGCTTCTATTTTTTGCAGACTCAGTATCACGGGCTCAAGGGAGGCTGTAGAGATTATATAGACATTGTAGTCACTAATGCGATATACAAATTGACTCAGCGCATCGAGCGTATTGGAAGGGACGACAAAGAAGATATCAGTTTTTACTTCATCCTGTTTGGCATATTTCTTTGCTTTCTCTGCCTGATCTTTCAGGTAGGCGGGAAAATTGCCAAGGTCTTCACCCGCCGGACTCTTCGCATCAAAGATCACATACTCATCACATATCCTGATGGTGTTATCTGGCTCTCCCCTAAAGGGCACCTTATCTATATATTCTATCGTGTGGCTGCTACAAATCGATTTGATAGCTTGCTGCACTTGTTGCTGATGATTGCTCCAGGTCTCTTTCTGTTTCAGCAATTGTTGCAGTTCAGCCTCGTTCCGTTTTGCTTTCTCCTGTTCTCTTTCTTCTGTTACGCGCACCTGTATTTGCTGAAGGGTAGCTAAGGTTTTATTATGTTCCTCTTTGCGAAATGCTTCATCTTTTAGTAGCTCAGTATTTTTATTGATAGCATTTCTTAATTGATCTTCCAGGCTTATTGCTCTTTGTTTTAGTGCTGCAAGTTCAGTTTGCAATTCTGTATTTCTGGCCGCAAGATTACTGTTTGTTGATTGCAGAATTTTGCTTTCTGTTTGTTCCTGCTGCAACTTATCTTTAATGTTTTCTTGCGCAGTCAGTAATCTATGCAATTCTGCATAAGCCTCAATTATTTGTATCCTTACAGCTTTCCAGCCAAATATCCTTTGCCAGATGGTTATGTTCTTTAGCTTTTCCAGCAGGCTGCGCAGATGCTCTGTGTTACTTTCCATTTTCACTGCATTTAAATAATAAAGTTATGTCTAAAAAATAAGCCCGATAAATATCGGGCTACTAAAAATCAGAATTACAAATTATTAAGCAGGACGTTTTTATTTTTTATTTTTGCTGAAGAAGTCTTTAAGCTCACGGCTCATTTGTTCAGCTCGGCGTTTCAGATCTTGCAGCTCAGTAGCCATATTGCCTGTCATGGTATGAAAATCCATTGCCTCACCGCCCTGCATGGTACGCAGCTCCTCGGGTGTTCTGGCAATAGGTATTACGATCCAGGCAACTATATAGGCCACAAAACCAATGCCTGCACCAAATAAAAGCAATGCAAATATCAGCCGCACTATGGTAGGGTCGATATCAAAATAACTGGCTATACCACTGCACACGCCGCCTAATATTTTATCGTAGGGATTGCGATATAAACGGCGATTTGCATTATAGTGTGTATCAGTATATGTCTGCTTAGTTGGCGGTGTGTAAGGTCCGGGTACATAACCATCACGTTTGTTGCTACTGGTTGAGTCATTCAGGTCGCTGGCATGACCTAATGTTTCCATTACCTTCTGCACGTCCTGCTGATCTATTGCTGTGGCATTAGCCTGCAGTCTTATTGCAAATAGCTCAGCTATGCGATATTCTATATCTTGTATTATCTCTTCCTGTCCTTCTTCATTTGCAAATTGACGCTCAAGTGATTTTAAATAATCCCGAAGTATCAGGTAAGCATCTTCTTCTATTGGGATCATTCGTCCCGCTATGGTTATTTGTATAATGCGTTGCATAGTTCTGTGTTTATATAAATGAAGTGGTTAAATGATTTACTGCGTTGCTTAGTTCGTCCCAGGTGCTGCGTAATTGCGCATAAAACTTTAATCCGTTTTTAGTCAGTGCATAATATTTGCGGGGCGGTCCCGATGATGATTCTACCCAGCGGTAGGTAAGCATATCTGCATTTTTTAGCCGCGTTAGCAATGGATAGAGGGTGCCTTCCAGTACTACTAATTTTGCGTCTTTCAGCTGCTCCAGTATATCGCTCGGATAGGCCTCTTTATGCTTATGTATAATGCCCAATATGCACAGCTCCAGCAAACCTTTTCGCATCTGCGACTCTGTATTGTCAATCGTCATCGCCATAATATTTACAATGCGAAGATATGTATTATTTAGTATTATGCAATGCATAGTACCTTATTTAACAATATTTCTGTTTTCAGTTTGTGTAAGGTTACTTTTGCAGTATGAGTTTCAGGAAAATACAGCCCGCAGATATTGCATTTTTTGAGTCGATACTTACTGATAAAAATGTTTTTACGGATAAAGAACAATTGGAACGTTGTGCTTCAGACCAGACTGAAGATCTAAGCTACCTGCCTGAACTGGTGTTGCAACCTGAAACTGTAGAACAGGTGAGTGCTGTGATGCGCTATTGTAACGAGCAGTTACTGCCGGTCACCCCGCGCGGTACAGGTACGGGTCTTAGTGGCGGAGCCTTACCAACGGCAGGAGGTGTGGTACTGGAGATGCGGCGTTTTGATAAGATACTGAACCTGGACAAAAGGAACCTGCAGGTGACAGTGGAACCTGGCGTTATAACCCAGGTGTTGCAGGAGCATGTAAAAGCGGAAGGTTTATTTTATCCTCCTGACCCTGCCAGTAAGGGCTCCTGCTTTATCGGCGGCAATATCTCTGAGAACTCCGGCGGCCCCAAAGCTGTAAAATACGGTGTGGTAAAGGACTACGTGCTGAACCTTGAAATAGTATTGCCGGATGGCGAGGTAATGTGGACGGGCGCTAATGTGCTAAAAAATGCCACCGGCTATAATCTGACACAGTTAATAGTAGGCAGCGAAGGAACCTTAGGCGTTGTTACTAAAATTGTATTGCGCCTCATACCTGCTGTAAAGCATGATCTTTTGCTATTGGTACCTTTCCGCTCGGCAGTGCAGGCTTGC
>JBQCEX010000370.1:0-11898 GCA_051959855.1 Flavipsychrobacter sp.
TGGTCATCATACCCAGCTTCTGAATAGGTAGCAGGATCAGTTTTTTGTCCATAAGATATGCTAGCGAGTAAAATGGCCGCGTTGATCATAGAGATTTTCAGCTTGATTTTTTTGATTTTAAGGTTTAGTTCTTTTTATGTAGATGACATTAAACACTCAAATCTTGGGTGAGCAATACAGTAAAATCAAAAAATATGCTGTAAACAAAAGCTTAGGGCCGTTTATTATTTCATGATACTAAACCGCTGTGTATAAACACTACTGTTTTCTATTACTTTAATGATATATTGCCCCGGTGGCATGCCAGAAACATCCATCTTTTTATCTCGTATCATACCACGCTGTATTACCTTTCCCTCCACATTATAAATTATCATCTCCTTGCCTATAAAACTTTGATCAGCGTATATAACGTCTTTTGCAGGGTTCGGATAAAACAGATCAGTATTGTTTTTATTGATTTCAGCGATACCTGTTGGCGGAAGTATGTTTATGTTATAATCTTCGGTCTCTCCCCACTCAAGTGAGTCTCCAGTGCAAGGTGTAGCTTCTGAATCAGTCCATGTATAATAATCGTCTTCGAAAGCCATAATTCGCATTCTCGTTATTCCAGGAGTAGCAGTCACGGGTATGGTTATGGATGCTACTGAGGGATTTGTAATGGAAGCCGAGCCCCAGACGTCTTTTTGTTGTAATACCTTTTCTCCCGCATCATAGAAATCATGGTTCTGATTATAGTCTATATAAGCAGCCATAAAGTGCAAGCCATCATCGTGCGCTACAGATAATCTGTAAGTATGTCCGGCAATTAAATCGGGAGCTGTAATGTTATTATAATATACATAATGCGGAGCCGCAAATTGAGTATCGCCAGAGGTGTTGTTAAGGCTGCCAAAAGTAACATTCGAAATATAATGTGGCCAATAAGTCGGGGAATCATCATACCCCGCTTCACAATAAGGAGCAGGATCAGTTATTTGTCCATAAGAAAGGTGCGCCATGAAGATGGCAGCGATGAGCATAGATATCTTCAGCTTCATTTTTTCGATTTTAAGGTTAGTTCTTTCTATACAGATGACGTCATCCAACCAAATCTTGGGTGAGTAATAAGAAAAATTGATTTAAAGGATATCCTTATTCCTTTTCGGGCAATGAGGGAAATTTTTTGTGTTACCCAAGATTTACATTCATACAGGCATCTATATAAGAAACCGGATCTCTATCAATTATAACTAAGCAACCTTTTAAGCATATGAAAAATATAATAGTCACTAGTTTCCTGACAGCAGTAGTAAGCCTATCTGTTTTTTCCTGTAAAAAGGATAGCAGCAATATTCCTGTTTCCCGGCCGGACAGCCTGATTTTCAGAAGATATAATCCAATAAGTGATTTAGGAGAACGCAGTAAGTACTACATATTAAAAAACAGCGGTTTGTATCTTCGTTATGCGCCATTTTCTATTCCGGCAGGCACAACATTTCATGTTGCCGAACAAAAATTACCGGACTGTGAATACCAAATGGCTCAATACCTGATCAGCAATTTCCCGTATTACCTTTTGCAACATGACACAGATGTTATCATTGGTTGTCCGGGCTGTACGAATCTACAGGTTATAGAGCTTAAAGGATTTTGGGGCGGCATAGTAAAAGAATGGAATATTAATGCAGATACAACAAAATTACCTATGGAAATCAGGCAATATATTAACCACGCCGGGGTTATTATTGATCGTCTATAATATGACATAGAAGGCAACATATGATATGGCGGTATATACCGAGCAGGAAGTAATAAACGGCTGTCTGAAAAAAGACAAGGTATATGAGGAATATCTGTACAAACAATACTACAGTATATTCCTTGCCATTTGTATGCGCTATGCAAAAGACATACAATATGCCAAACAGCTGCTGAATGATGGGTTTGTGAAAATATTTATGTCTATTGGAAGCTTTAGAAACGACGGCTCGTTTGAAGGATGGATGAAAAAGATAGTAGTGAATACCTGTCTGAAATATGTAAACAGTAATGATTTTAAAAAGAATAACCTGGTTGTACATAAAGATGTGATAGACGAAAAAGAGAACATGGTAGTGCATAACGAAGCAATGGGGAATATAGATGCAAATGATATACTGGCCCTAATACAATCCCTACCTCCTGTTACGCGTGTAGTTTTTAATTTGTTTGCGTTTGATGGTTATAATCATAACGAGATAGCAGCACTGCTCAATATCAGTGTCGGCACATCATCCTGGCATGTGCACCATGCCAGAAGTATTCTGCAAAAGAAAATAATGATAAAAAAGAGGCTATATGAGCACAAATGAATTTGACAAGCTCATTGCAAAAAGCGTGAGCCGCCTATCGTATGAGTATGATGCCAATGATTGGGAAAATCTCACCATACAGCTTGCTGCTGCACGGCGCAAAAAACGCACAGTAGTTCTTGCCTATCTTTCATCAGGCATCGCCGCAGCTGTTGTCATTTTCCTTATTGGTATCATGTCGCTGCATCCTGAAAAAAAGATGCCTGCTATACAATTCATTTCCGCAGCTCATACTACTCCGCCACTACCCTCGACAATATCTGGCAACACGAGTGCACAGGTACAATCACAAGCCGTACAACTGGCTATACATCGTAACGCTCCTGTAATATTTTCTGGGAAGCAAGCACGTCATCTATCACCTGCAATTGCTGATAGCCAGCCCCCTGTTGCATATGATAACCAGCTGCAAAACCCTTCAACAATAACTGAAGAAAAGCAGGTAGATACTTTCAATTTTGCACAAGGGATTAAACAACATGGCTATGAGGAGCCATTGCTGTCTTACTCGGAAAAAGAAAACATTCCCGATCACAAAGGCATAAACATTAGTGTAGCCGCGGGCGTAAATTATGGCACTGTTAATACAGGATATGCAGTAGGCGCAGCAGCAGGCAAGAGGCTGAGCAACAAGTTTGGCCTTGAGCTTACAGTGGCTTATGTAAGCAATAATGCTACAACATACGGCGCTCAGTCCCTGCCCCCAAATGGCGGGCCTATTTACGGACCACCAACCAAACCAACGCCGCTGCCTGAAGTCATATCACCGCTCAACTACCTGCAATTTTCGCCAATGGCAGATTATAGTGTTTCTAAAAAAATTACTTTGTCAGCCGGTGCAGATATCCAAAGACTATTGCAGGACCATGACTTTACTATATTGTACAATGATAATCCCAGGATTGCGCCGGCTGTAGATCTCGGCATGCTATTGAGAACAGAATATGCCATATCTCCTGTTTTTAAAGCAGGCATATCATACCGTTTAGGCGCTAACAATATAGTTGCACCAGGCAATAACTATTTCGACCGTAACTACATGCAGATACAATTGAAATATCGGCTCCATTAGCTTTATACCAAACTAAACGGCGGTTATTTGCTTTAGGTTACTAAATTTGAGTTCATGTTGTTGCCTGATGCCTGTTAAAACTGCTGCTGTAAAAAAGATCGGGATATTTGGTCTTGCCGCTATTATATTTTTCACCATTTCCGGTGGCCCTTACGGTCTTGAGCCATTGCTGTCCTATTGTGGCGGTAAAGCTGCTTTTATCATGCTCGTCACTATCCCTTTACTGTGGGATATTCCCATCATCTGCACGGTACTTGAGCTTAACAGCATGATGCCGGTAACAGGCGGGTACTACGAATGGGTAAAGCGTGCATTAGGGCTACGATGGGCATTTTATGAGGGCTGGTGGTCATGGTTATATACGTTCATAGATCTGGCTATTTACCCGCAGCTCATCATTATGTATGCCAGCCTGTTCTTTCCACAGATAGCTGCGCATAAGCTGGCTGTTTACTTATGCTTCATTTGGGCATGCGCTATACTTAATATTCTTGGCATTCGTCCGGTGGGTAAAACCTCTATAGTTATGAGCATATTGGTCATCGTGCCATTCTTTCTTTTGTTCATTTTTGGTATTCACTATGCAGCAGCGCATCCCGCCATTAGTATTCATTATGATCAGGCGCCAAAGTTTTTAGGCCTCGCTATTTTCACGGTCATCTGGAACCTCATTGGCTGGGATAATATAACCACCTACGCCGGCGAGGTAGAGAACCCGGTCACATCTTATTTACGTGCCATCTCGGTTACTTTCGTTTTTATTTTTCTGCTGTACTTCGGTATTACCTATATAGCACACAGCTCAGGCATTTCTCCTGCACAACTCAGAGATAGTGGCTATCCTGCTCTTGGTTTGCTGGTGGGTGGCAAATGGCTTTCCATAGTCATAGCTGCAGGCGGCATGGTTAGCTCCATGGGCCTGTTCCTGGCTATATTGCTTTCTGTATCGCGCATACCTGAAGTTATGGCGAATGACAAACTATTACCCTCTGTATTGCATCACCTGCATCCGCGTTATGGCACGCCTTATATCTCTATCATCATCTGCGCTACCATCGTCAGCTTCATGGTTATGCTCAGTTTTGGCGAATTACTGATCATTGATATAACTGTATATTTTGTGGGCATAATGCTAGAGTTTATCAGCCTTATCACATTACGCATCAAGGAACCACAAGCACATCGCCCTTTCCGTATCCCCCTTGGCGTAGGCGGCTTATCTGTTCTTTATTTGCTGCCGCTATCTATTTATTCATTTGCGTTTTATAATGTGGTGCTTACGGTACCCGGCGTGTACAAATCACTTATCATCATTGCAGTTATGCTGCTGAGTGGTGTGCTCATGTGGTGGCTTGTTGCTGCCCGGCGAGCTAAGATTGTCGAGATAAAAGCAAATTAATATGAATGTCTTTTATTATCTTGATGCAATAAAAGCCAGCAAATGAAAAGTTTATTGCTGTTTATTACCTGTTCGCTCTCTTGCCTGCAATTGTCTGCCCAAACCAAAATTTTAAAAATAAAAGATCCCAACCTAAAGAAAACATACGAATCATTTACTGTACTGCAATTCAATCCGGATGTGAAAGAAGGCGACTATAAGCACATAATAGATGGCAGGCTTGCTACAGAAGGAAACTATCATGAAAACAAACGCGGCGGCCTATGGAAATGGTACAATAAAAAGGGTGAGGCGGAAAGCATGGTTAACTATAATACTGGCATCATTCATTATCCGGTAAAGAATGGATTTATGGTAAACTGGTATGATGAAAGCCTGGTTTATGAGAAAGATCGATCTGTTATAAAGCTAACTTCAGATGACATTATATATAGCATCATAGCCAAATACCTTCGCTATCCTGCCACAGCCAGGGAAAGCGGCATACAAGGTAAAGTTGTTATTGGCATAGCAGTAAATAGCCTGGGGACAATTACCGGCTATAGAATAGCCACATCTGTAGATACCAGCCTGGATAATGTTGCACTAAACATCGTAAAGCTGCTACCCTTTGATTTCATACCTGCCTATAAAAAGGGACAGGCGGTTGATGATGAATATTTGCTTCCTGTAGGTTTCCAGCTACGATAGTTCGTTTAATCCTTTTTCTTACCTGCTATAATAAGCCCGATACCTATCACTGCAATAATACCTCCTGTATAAGTAGGCCAGCCCACATGGTGGTTCTCTTCCTTATTTACCTGCAGTGGACCTAGATCTACTACCTTTTTTTCCGTTTTAAAATTGAAGCCGGTGATCACCGCCATAAGAATGCCTACTACAACCAGTATAATGCCAAATGTGCGCATGAGTGTAATGTTTTACCTACTGTTATAAAAATCGTGCACACGATAACCGAGTAGCGAAACACCAAATATTAATCGTTAACTTCCCGGCAATAATATTTGGAATGGCTACATCAGGTTATTCATCTACCCCCTTGTTTAATAAATTAGGACTTAAACCAGGTTACACTGTAAAACTGATCAATGAGCCTGCACACTATAGACAACTTATCAGTGAAATAGCTGAGCAGCTGGTTTTTACAAACAAAGGGAAAACCAACCTTGACTTCATTCACTTCTTCACTAACAGCGTAAGCGAGTTACAAACACAATTACCCATACTTCAGGAACAGATAAATAAGAGTGGTACCATATGGGTGTCCTGGTATAAGAAAAGTGCCGGTAAGGCAACAGAGCTAACAGAAAACAGCATTAGAGATTTTGCCTTGGCCATAGGTCTGGTTGATGTAAAGGTATGCGCTATAGACCAGGACTGGTCAGCATTAAAATTGGTATTCAGACTAAAGGACAGGTAAATTAACCAAAGAATATTTTCGTTATTGAAATTAAAAATGTAAGACCTATTATTAATAATGCTACAATTGTTCCCTTCCGCATTGGCATCTTTGTCTATTTTCGCACTATGTTGGACAATTTTATAGTACTCATTCTGGTAGGATTTCTTATTGGCACTTTTGGTACTCTAATAGGCGCAGGTGGTGGCTTTATGTTGGTTCCACTGCTGTTATTGGCCAAACCCGATCTTTCACCCAATACTGTTACAGCTATTTCTATCGCCATAGTTGCGCTCAATGCTATTTCCGGCTCTATAGCTTATGCCAAATCGAAACGCATTGATTATAAGTCAGGTATCATCTTTGCGCTCTATACTATTCCCGGTTCCATTCTGGGTGTTTTATTAGTTAAATATATTCCTAAAAACCTGTTTGATATCATCTTTGGTATCCTCCTTATAAGTCTTGCCATATATCTTTTTATAAAAGGTGGCAACCAATCCAAAAAAATGGCTGCAGCACAGCAGAGAAGCGGCAATTTAAAACACCACACTATTACAGACAGCAGCGGCATGGTGCATAGCTACCACTTTAACCAGACTTATGGTATCATTATAAGTATTTGAGTAGGCTTTCTTTCGCCATTGCTGGGCATTGGTGGCGGTATTATACATGTGCCGGCTATGGTGCATATACTGCAGTTCCCTGTTTATATAGCTACTGCTACCTCGCACTTTATACTGGCCATCATGTCAACAGTCAGCGTTATAGTGCATATTATACGCGGTAGTTATGATGCTGCGGCTACTAAAATGGTGATTGGCCTGGCCATAGGCGTAATACCAGGTGCGCAGCTGGGCGCTTACCTTTCGCACAAGATCAAGACCCACCTCATTATACGCATCCTTGCTATATGCCTTAGCCTGGTAGGTTTAAGACTGTTACTTCATTTCTAATTTTATTATAAGAAATAAAAAGTCCCGCTCTGACGAGCGGGACAATGTTTTTATGCCTGTTTAGGAGAGACTGCAGGGTTTAATATTCATCTTCGTTAAAGAAGAAGTCTTCCTGTGTCGGGTAGTCGGGCCATATATCTTCAATACCTTCGTATATTTCTCCTTCGTCATCAAGTTCCTGCAAGTTTTCTACTACTTCCAATGGCGCACCAGAACGGATAGCATAGTCGATAAGCTCATCTTTAGTAGCAGGCCATGGAGCATCTTCCAGGTGTGAGGCTAATTCTAATGTCCAAAACATATTATTAAATATTTATTTTGTTCTTGATTTGTGGCAAATGTAAGTGTTCATTTAAGAAATACAAATTTTATTAGTTTAAGCTTGTATTCTTTTTTCGTATCGGGTCTTTTTCATTTTTAAAAAATTGTTCTGAAAATTTTATTGTTATTACTGCCAATTTGAACCATTTTTACAACATGCTTACTGCCAGTAACCTGCTCAAAAAGTATTCCAATCTCAGCGTGGTAAACGATGTCAGTTTAAACGTTTCAAACGGCGAGATAGTATCCATCATCGGTCCTTCAGGCGCAGGAAAAAGCACGCTGCTGCATCTCATCGGTGCTCTTGATAAACCAGACAGTGGTACTGTGACTATTGGTGGGGTAGACGTGTTTAACCTGCCGCCAAAAAAGCAGGCGAAGTTCCGTAACAAGCACATGGGCTTTGTCTTTCAGTTTCATCACCTGCTGCCGGAGTTGAGTGCAGTAGAAAATGTGGCTGTCCCCTTATGGATAGAAGGTGAGGGCAAAAAGGAAGCATTAAAGATAGCAGCGGAGATGCTCAACACGGTAGGTTTGGGCAATCGCCTGGAAAACAAACCTTCTGAATTGTCCGGCGGCGAGCAACAGCGGGTGGCTATAGCCCGTGCCCTGGTCAATCATCCTTCCCTGGTTATGGCTGATGAGCCTACCGGCAACCTGGATAGCGCCAATGCCCAGGCCATACATGAGCTCTTCCTGCAGCTACGCGATAAATTTGGCTACACATTTATATTGATTACACATAATGAGGCGCTTGCAGCCCTTACAGACCGTACTTTAATAATGCGGGACGGCAAAATAGTGGAGGAAAAGCGAAACCGGGCCTGATTTATGCAACTATTTTATCATTTGATAGCTAAATAAGTCCGAAATAAAATTTTATTCTCTTTTCCGTTTTGCCAAAAAGTATATTTTTGCACCATAAAATTAAATTGCATAACCATGTCTGAAATTGCAAATCGAGTTAAAAAAATCATCGTGGACAAACTGGGTGTTGATGAATCTGAAGTTACACCGGAAGCAAGCTTCACCAATGACTTAGGCGCTGATTCCCTGGACACCGTGGAACTGATCATGGAATTCGAAAAAGAATTCAACATCTCTATCCCTGATGAACAGGCTGAAACCATCACTACAGTTGGCCAGGCTATTTCTTATCTGGAAGAACACGTGAAGTAATTTAATTCAACTCTACTCTGACTGAAATTGTTTCAATGAATTTACCGCTAAAACGCGCTGTCGTTACGGGTATCGGTGCCCTGACGCCATTAGGCAACTCCGCACCAGCCTACTGGGACGGATTAATTAATGGAGTTTCGGGCGCCGATTTCATTAAACAGTTTGATGCCAGCAAATTTAAAACCCGCTTTGCCTGCGAGCTGAAGAACTTCGATCCTGAAAATTTCTTCGATCGCAAGGAAGCGCGCAAGCTCGACCGTTTTTCTCAGGTGGCTGTTGCCGCAGCAGATGAGGCGGTGACTCATGCCGGCCTTAAAGATAATCCTGCCATCAATCCCGATCGGATAGGTGTTATCTGGGCTTCAGGCATAGGCGGCATGATCACCTTCATGGAAGAAATGAAAAACTTCTATGCAGGCGATGGTACACCGCGTTTCAATCCTTTCTTCATTCCAAAGCTGATATTGGATATTGCTGCAGGGCATATTTCTATGAAGTATGGCTTCCGCGGCCCTAACTTTTCTACGGTTAGCGCATGTGCATCCTCTACCAATGCTATTATAGATGCACTCACCTATGTGCGTCTTGGCAAGGCTGATGCTATAATATGCGGCGGCTCTGAAGCTGTAATAACACAGGCTGGTATTGGTGGCTTTAATGCCATGAAGGCACTCTCTGAACGCAATGACGATCCTAAAACTGCCAGCCGTCCATTTGATTTGGACAGGGATGGTTTCGTAATGGGCGAAGGTGCGGGCGCTATTATAATAGAAGAGTACGAACACGCTATCCGCCGCGGTGCTAACATCATTGCAGAAATAGCAGGTGGCGGCATGAGTGCAGACGCGTACCACCTTACAGCACCGCATCCTGAAGGCTTAGGTGCATTTAATGTAATGAAGAACGCACTGGATGATGCCGGTATGAAGCCCGAAGATATCGATTACATCAATGTGCATGGCACATCTACCCCACTTGGGGATATAAGCGAAGTTACCGCGATACAAAAGGTATTTGGCGAACATGCTTATAAGCTGAATATAAGCTCTACCAAATCTATGACCGGCCACCTGCTGGGTGCCGCCGGCGCCATAGAGGCAATTGCAAGTATTATGTCTGTTGTAAATGATATGGTCCCTCCTACCATCAATCACTTTACCGATGACCCTGCATTTGATCCGCGGCTGAACTTTACTTTTGAAAAGGCGCAGAAACGCACTGTTAATGTTGCTTTAAGTAATACATTTGGTTTTGGCGGACATAATGCATCGGTTATCTTTAAAAAAATAGACAAATAAATCTTGGCGCGGCTACGATCACGCATCTTACAGTTATTCTCTCCAAATAAGCAGCTCATGCTGCAGCTGGAACATCTGCTTGGGTTTGTGCCTAAGCATTTGCCTTATTATGAAATGGCGCTCAATCACCGTTCAAAGATTGACGATAGCCAGAATAATAACGAACGGCTCGAGTTCCTGGGCGATGCAATATTAGGTGCGCTGGTTGCCGAATATCTTTTTAAACGCTACCCCTATCAGCCGGAAGGTTACCTTACAGAGCTACGCTCCCGCATTGTGCGCCGCGAAACGCTGAATAATGTTGCTATGCGCATGGGGCTGCAAAAAATGGTACAGTACAACAAAAATGACCGGGGCCTTAGCCGCAGTCACATATTTGGTAATGCATTAGAGGCTCTTATAGGCGCTGTTTACCTGGACCAGGGATTTACCAAAACTCGCAAGTTCATCCTGCAGCAGATCATTAAGCCGTATATCGACATACAGTTGCTTGAAAGTACCGACACTAATTACAAAAATCAACTACTTAGCTGGGCGCAGAAAAACAGCCATTCCATCAGTTTCGACACCCTTGATGAAAAAGTGGAAGGCACCCGCAAGTTATTTACCGTAGGCATAGTGTTAAATGGAGAACTGGTAGCCAGCGGCACCGGTTTTAATAAAAAGGAAGCAGGCCAGGTAGCAGCGCAAAAAGCACTGGAAATTCTATCAGTGTCTTGATTTCTTTTTATTATCGTCGTCTCCTTCCACCTGCAAATGTAATCTGTGGAATAACCTGTGCGCAGCAGGCGCCAGTATAATGCCTATATTGGTAATAAACGCTACGCCGCTGAATAAGGCATAGAATGATGAAAAAAGTTTTCCGATAGTTGTTTTTATCTCTACCACAGGCCCCATACCGCTCAATATCATAGAGGCATTATGCAGGGAATCTATCCAGGGAATATCGGCTGTATAATGATAGCCTAAAATACCTATAGCCAGGCATACACCTAATATTTCTGTAGCTACAACCAGGTTGCGCAAAAAGCGCATATAAAATTCCCGGCGAGATGCTAAAGGTTGAAATTTACTTTCGTACACTAATATGAATTAAAGAGACAGCAATTTAGTTAATTGTTAGTGACATTTAAAGTGTTCGAAAGGCTCAAAGCAATTGAGGCATCTGTATAATGCTTTGCAGGATGTAGGTCCGTATTGGCTCACCAGCTCGGTATGCTTCGATCCGCAGCGCGGGCATTCTCTCTCATCTTCTTCAAACAGGCCTAATGATTGAAATGCCTTACGGTTGGGCGGGGCTATGCCGTACTCTTTCAGTTTGCGTTTACCTTCCTCCGTCATCCAGTCCGTCGTCCATGCAGGACTTAGCTGCATTTCTATGTCTATATTGTTTATTCCCTGGCTCAGCAGCGCCATTCTTATATTCATGCCTATTACATCCATAGCGGGGCACCCGCTATAGGTAGGCGTAATTGTTACTGTTACCGCAGGCTGTCCATTTTTATCTGTCATCTTCACATCGCGCACTATGCCCAGGTCCAGTATGGTCAGTACCGGCACTTCCGGATCTGTTACCGATGCCAGCCACTTATATACTTGTTCTGTTGTCACACTATTCATGCTGCACTATTTATAAATATGGTTGTTTACCATTGCTTTTCCATCCGCCGTTTTAGATATGATCACCGCATCAGCCGGCCGCATCATCATTTCGTCCAACGATAAATAAGCAGGTGCCGGATCATTCTCTACTGTGCACCTAATACTGCTGCACTTTAGAGGCAATTTAAAGAACTTATTGGTTCTAAACCACATACCTCTTGTATCAACGCTTTGCTTGGTCAATGCCTGTATTGTCTCTATTACCGTACCATTGGCATCCAGCAGGTCCAGGTCAAATACAGGACTCTTATAATCCACATTGTTTAGCAAAGTCCATAC
>JBQCEX010000371.1:0-8514 GCA_051959855.1 Flavipsychrobacter sp.
TGGGCAATATGAGCAATGGCGCCAATCTGGCATTCAGCAGGACTGCATTCAATGCTGTAGAAGGCTATACAGGTATTGACCACCTGGCTTCCGGCGATGATTACCTGCTAATGATGAAGCTGCAGAATGCTTTCACGAACAAGCTTAGCTACCTAAAAGCCAAAGAGGCGATTGTAAGCACTGCAGCACAACCCAGTTGGAGCGGTTTTATACAGCAACGTATTCGTTGGGCATCTAAGTCTGGCAAATACAAGGATAATAAATTGACAACTGTTCTGATATTGGTTTATCTGTTCAATTTATTATTTTTAGCCTTAGTTATTGCAGCGTTTTTTAACCCGCTTATGTTGTTGGTGTTAGTTTTGGTACTGCTCTTAAAGATCATATCAGAGCTTTATTACCTGGCACCTGTAGCAAAGTTCTTTAATAAGCCCCATCAGCTGAAATACTTTATACTGCTGCAACCGCTGCACATTGCATATGTTATTGCTGCAGGCTTTTTAGGCTTCGTGGGTGTGTATAAATGGAAAGGACGTGTGAGCAGATAAGCTAATAGAATACTATATTTTTGTGTAACGTAAAAAGACTATCATGCGCAAAGTGATCTTCATTTCTATAGTCATTATTTTACTTGCTGTTACAGGTTACGTGTACTGGTTTTATTACAATCCTTACAGCGATGGCTATAGGGAAGGCGTACTGCAGAAATTCTCGAGGCGCGGCAATATCTTTAAGACATATGAAGGCGAACTGGTGCAGTTAGGCATTGGTCAGCGCAATACGGGGGTGCTCAACTCCAACTACTTCTACTTCAGCGTTACTGACAGAAGTGTAGCAGATTCATTGCAGCAGTGCATGGGTAAGGCCGTAAGAATACACTATATCCAATATCGCAGGAGCCTACCTTGGCGTGGAGATAATTACAATGGCAAAAACTCGGACAATGGCCAATACATGGTTGACCGTTTGTCTAATGTAACTAATTCCAGCGCCTATTAGGCTAATAGCAAGAATACAGCGGGGGCTTTGCCTAAAGTAGGCTTATCCTTCTTCCATTCGGCTATTGTCCTTGTCTTTATATAGGCATCGGCTGCAGTAATATTCTTGGCAATGCACAACCTGGTTCCATCCTGGCAGTACTTTAAAAGATCCATAAGCATAGCATCGTTTCGGTAGGGAGTTTCGATAAAAAGCTGCGTTTGGTTCTCCTTCCTTGATATAGTTTCAAGCGCTTTAATGGCTTGGCTGCGCTCATGATCTTTTACAGGCAGGTAGCCATTAAAGCAGAACTTTTGACCATTGAGGCCTGAAGCCATTAAGGCCAATATCAAAGAGTTTGGACCGGTGAGTGGAACTACCATTGCGCCGATGCTATGGGCAGCCTTAGCCAACTCAGCACCGGGATCAGCTATACCAGGGCAGCCTGCTTCACTTAGTACCCCCACATTATGCCCCTCTTTTAGCCACCTTTTAAGAAGGGCAATATCAGCACCTTCATGCTTATTGATCTCTGAAAAGCTAAGGTTATCTATAACTATGGATGAATGCAGAGATTTGAGGAAGCGCCTTGCAGTACGCAGGTTCTCTACAAAATAGTGCTGTATTTCCAGTGTATGCGTGCTAATCTCCTGCGGCAGGGTACTAAGCGCTCCGTCAGCTATAGGAATGGGAATAAGATAAAGGCTGCCCGTAGTTTGCATATGGGTTAAAATACTGTTTGTTGTGAAATATAAAGGCTCCGTATCTTCATGTTATGATATTGCCTGAATCGTTTTATAATCGTAAAGATGTGGTAAAGATAGCACAGGAATTGCTTGGTAAGGTGCTGGTAACAGAGTTTGATGGCATACACACTGCTGGTATGATAACCGAAACCGAGGCCTATGCTGGCGCGATTGATAAGGCGTCCCACGCATTTGGCAACAGACGTACGGGGCGTACAGAGGTTATGTTTGGACATGGTGGTGTGGCTTATGTGTACCTGTGTTACGGCATTCATCATTTATTTAATGTGGTAACGAATGAAAAAGAGACACCTCATGCGATATTAATAAGGGCCATTGAGCCGCTTGAAGGAATAGAGCACATGCTTGAGCGGCGTAGAAAAGCTGTAGTGCAACCTTCTCTTACTGCGGGGCCAGGAGCAATGAGTATGGCATTGGGAATATATAGCAGGCATACGAGATTATCATTACAAGGGCCAGAGATTTTCATAGAGGATAGAGGAATTAAGATTAGTAAGAAAGACATAGTAACTGCAACCAGAGTGGGGGTAGCCTATGCACAGGATGATGCGTATCTGCCATATAGGTTTTACATAAAGGGGAATGTATACATAAGTAAGGCTAAGGGTTTATAAAAAGTAAAGAGCCGATCTTAAAGACCGGCTCTTTTATAGAAATATTTCCAGAATTAGAACTTAGGACAAGCGAAGTTGTAGGTTGGTACTGCTTCGCGGTGGTTGATGCAACCGTTGTAGATGAAGGTAATTTCATAAGCACCTGCACCGTTTGTAGCCGGCGTAAAGTTAGAAACGTTTACGTCATAGCTAAGGCCAAACTGCATTTTAGAATACTGGAAGCCTACATAAGGAGATACAGCATCCTGATAACGATACCAGCCACCTAAGTAAAGGATTGTATTCTTTTGGAATTCTACGTCGTGGCCGGGGTTAAGTACGAAACCGACTGCGGCGCCGAGCATAACTTCTGTAGCAGAAGCCTGTGTTTGATACAAACCGCTTGCATACAATACGATATCTTCGTTCAGATCGAATGAACCGCCTAAGTAAGCCGTTTCACGAGAGTGGATCTGAGAATTGCCGTTTAAGAAAGTTTCAACAGGCTGAGTGAGGTGGTAGTAAGAAACACCTGCATAAGCTGTAGCATGATCTGATAAATGACCAGAGTACATAGCGCCTATATTGAAGTCTGAATAAGTAAGCTGTGCGTTACCAAAAACTTCATTTGTCTGAAAGTCAGGCTGACCAGAGAATGGGTTGTACTGATCTTCAAATTTCAGTTTATTGAAATCAAGCGTTTTTTCAACAAAGAAACCTTGGGCACCGAAAGAAATGGTATTCTGACGGTCTTTGCCAAACGCGTGGTGATAAGCCAATGATAAACCAACTGTAGTATTCTGAAGACCACCAAGACCAGATTTATCATAAATACCAAGGATACCGATACCGAGGGCATCACCTTCACGTAATTTATTTTTCAGGGTAGCCATATCAAATGATACGGTACCGGTAACGTATGGATTGTTTGATACGCTAGACCACTGAGAGCGATAGTTAGCAGCAACACTTAAATCGCACTGATTAAGACCTGTTAGCGCCGGATTTAAAGTAAGTGTTGATGTGATATATTGAGTAAAGTGTACGTCCTGGGCCATCAACGAACTCGTGAACATCATTGCAGCACCTACCCCTAGTAATATTTTCTTCATCTGGAAACGTTTATTAAATGTTTAAGAAATTTTCTGAAAGCAAAATAAGTCAAATATTATTACTATGCAAGACATAGGGAAATAATATTTTAGTTGGGTCAGGATTGCAATTTATTGCCAAATGCCAGGTCCCCTGCGTCACCCAGGCCGGGAACAATAAAACCCCGGGCCGTCAATTCGTCATCTACTGCCGCTGCCCAGATATGAGCCTCAGGATATTTGCGCGCAACTGTTTCTATGCCAATTGTGCAGCCGATAGCTGTAACAATATGTATCTGAATGGGAGTCGCCTCCTCCAGGAGTGTTTGTAAAGCCAAGACCATAGATGCGCCGGTAGCTAACATAGGGTCAGAAATGATAAGAATTCGCCCATCTACTGAGGGAGAGGTAAGGTACTGCTGTTCAATCTCAAAAGAACCGTCCCTGTGATGCTTGCGATAGGCGGCAACGAAAGCGCTATCTGCTTTATCAAAGTAGTTAAGCAAACCCTGGTGTAGCGGAAGGCCTGCGCGCAGAATAGTAGCCAGAACAGGTTGGGCAGCCAGGCAGGAGCAATTTAGCTCACCCATAGGTGTTTGAATACCTACCTGCTGCCAGGGAAGCACTTTACTTATTTCGTAGGCCGCAATCTCGCCGATACGTTCCATATTACGGCGAAAACGCATTCTATCTATCTGCACCGAGCTGTCCCGTATTTCACGGAGCCATTCACATAAAATGGTATTAGTTGTGCTTAGGTTAGTGAGCATAGGCCAAAATTGTGAATAAGAAAGTTAAGAAGTTTAGCTGAACTAATAACTGATATCCCGGTAAGGAAGTGCTTTTTTACCAAACTTCCCATTACCCCAATAAAATACATGGGGAATTTGGTGCGGTGGAAAAAGGCTGCAAATCAATTCTGTAAGTGATATGATGTTTATTTTTAATTTCCCATTTGTGCCCCATTTGTTCCCAACGACTATGGGACGGAAATATCGGATGTGCCGTTTATTGTGATTCATTGATAGAGTTTTGGGTTGCAAAGCAAATTACAGTGGCTTTATGACCTATGCAAAAAATCATATCCACATTCCTGCAATCGAAATTTTTTTAACGTAGTCGGTGGTTCATCCGTCAATTATCCTACAAGTATATTTCTAACCAAAAACTTTAAAACATGAAAAAGAGTATTTACCTATTTCTATCCGCAATAATTGCGATAGTATTATCAGTCAATAAGGCCAATGCACAAACTACGCCTACTATAACAGGTCACTATATATATGATAGTTGCTATCGCGTAGGTTTTGTAGTGTATACTGATTCTCTAGCTGGTAGCGGCGACGTTGAAACATCTTATGGTGATGGATCTAAAGATACAACTTATGGATTTGGCTATTACTATTTTGGTCATACCTATACTTCAACCGGTACTTATACAGTAACACATGTGTTAATATCAGGAGGCAGCCGAGTGGACTCAATTAGCTATTCATACACCTATTCAGGCTGCGGATATATATATGGCAGGCTTTATCATGATGTAAACAGTAACTGCAGCTTTGACGCAGGTGATAAATATATTTACTCGTCTACAAGTATTGAAGTAGATTCAGCGGGTATTCCTGTTGATACCATATCAGCCTGGGCTTCCTTCTATTATAAAGTTCACACTGCAGGTGTAAGTTTCTCCTTTAAAGTATTATCCAATGCTAATGGCTTTCTTGTAAGTTGTCCGAGCACAGGAACGCTTACAGCAGCATCGGCAATTGGCAGCCTGGTAAATGCAGGAGATCTTGGGTTTGATTGTCCAAGCGGATCTGGTTTTGATGTTGCTATTCACTCTTATACTATCCATCCGGGCCGCCATTCTTATGCAACTCTAGTAACGGTGACAAATACATCCTGCACGGCAAAAAGTGGAACGCTTACCGTGACTGTTGACTCAAAATATCATATAAGCAGTGAGTGGCCTTCAGGTACTGTTAGTGGTAATACGGTAACATGGAGTTATTCAGGGCTAACAGCTGACAGCATAATGTATTTTGAAGTATATGGAGACGTAATGGGCGCATGGCTTACGCCGGGCGATACTGTAGTGACCAAAGTGAACAATCCATGGCTGACAGGAGATGGCGATACCACTAATAATAGTTATACATCGGTAGATACAGTAACCAGTTCATGGGATCCTAATGATAAGGCTGTGATGCCTAAAGGTGCCATAGCAGCGGGCACCAGGCTGACATACACACTCTCGTTTGAAAATACCGGCAATGCTCCTGCTGAGAATATACACATTCTGGATACACTTTCTTCAAACCTTGATGTAAAGAGCATGCAGGTAGTAACCAGCAGCCATAAAGTAAACGTAAGTGTGATAAAGGCAGGTAGCCTGAATATCCTGAAGTTTGACTTCCCGGGCATTCACTTGTTAGACAGCTCCCATCACGGGCAATGTGACGGTTTTGTAATGTTCAGCATTAACAGCAATGCAGGTTTAACACCCGGTGCTAAGATAGATAACCAGGCAGGCATCTATTTTGATGAAAATGAAGTGGTGATGACCAATATGGTAGAAAATGCAATAGTGCCAACAGCCGTTCCGGTTTTGAATAGTATAAGCAATATTGCTATGTACCCTAACCCTGTAAAAGATGTGCTGACCATAAAAACAGATAAGGCATATGATAAGCTGACTATAATAAACAGTGTAGGGCAAACTGTAATGCAACAGACCTTGTATAACAAAGAAACACGTGTGAATGTAAAAGCGCTAACACCAGGTATGTATTATATAATGCTAAGGAATGCAGATGGGGTGAAAGTGGAAAAGATAGAGAAGCTGTAGAAGATTATTTACCTTTTAAAAGGCAGTGTAATTGTGCCCGATAATTATTTATCGGGCATCTTTTTTAACTTTTGAGTTGAATATTACGTCTGAGGTTATATGCAATAAAAAAATATCAGATGAAAAAAATATCCCTTTTAGTTCTTTTTTTTTCCATTCTACTGACAACTAACGAAGCACAGGCGCAGAGTATTAACCTTAGTGGGTGCTATGCATACGACAGCTGTATTAATGTGGGATTTTATGTAGAAACCGACAGCCTATATCCTTCGCATATTGAAACATCTTATGGAGACGGAACAAAGGATACTGTAATTGTTCCCGGGGGATCGCGAGATATTTCTTTTGCACATAGATATAATTTGCCAGGCAAATACACCGCGAAGCACGTTATTTTAATAGGTGGAACAAGGGTAGATTCTACCAGTTATTCGGTTACACATCATCCATGCAATATGACTGCAAATCTTTATCTAGATAAAAATAACAATTGCATTTTTGATGCAGACGAATTGAGATTATCCTATAGTACTACAGAAATTGAGATAGATTCTGACGGAGTAATGTTGGATACCATAATTGCATTTGATAAATTGAATTATGATGCTTCAACTAGTGGAGCGACATATTCTTTCAAAGTTCTAAATAGTGATTATATCATAAAATGCCCTGCTTCAGGCATAATAAGTGGCGTTTCCGCCGGGAACAGCGTGGTAAATCTGACTGATCTTGGTTTTAATTGTGTACCCATTACTTTTGATGTTAAAGCAAATATTGTTAAACCGCACCCTGCGGGGCATGATTACGGCGTAACCGCTATTTTAAGTGCGAGCTCCTGCGTTCCGAATAGTGGTATATTTTCTATGACATTAGATCCAAGGTATACGAATATAACGGCTGTTGAACCTGTGGGTGGGACAATATCTGGCACCACTGTAACGTGGCGCTACGGTAGTTTGACAAAAAGCGGGCCTCTTCTTTTTTATCTGGTTGGCTATGTCGCATCCAAGCCCGTTGCCGAAGGGGCAGCAATCAAAACAATTGCGCGTGCAGCGCCTTTAAGTGGTGAATCAGATACGTTAAATAATACTACAATTTCAATAGATACTGTTCATGGCTCCTACGATCCAAATGAGAAAAGCGTGCAACCGAGTGGCAATGTGGCAGCAGGCACAAACCTAACCTATACTATATCCTTTGAAAATACAGGTAATGCCCCTGCGGAAAACATTCATATTATGGATACGCTCTCGCCTAATGTGGACGAAAAAAGCCTGCAAATCATAAGCAGTAGTTACCAGCCGAATGTAATGCTGTTTAAACAAGGCGGCTATAATATACTTAAGTTTGATTTTCCGGGTATTCACCTTTTGGATAGCTCCCATCATGGACAGTGCGACGGTTTTGTGATGTATAGTGTTAAGGCAAAAAATCCTTTACCAGTAGGTACCAAAATAGATAACAGGGCCGGAATTTATTTTGATGCGAATGCTGTAGTAATGACAAATGTGGCAGAAAACACAATAGCTCCTCTTGCCGTAGCCAACCTAACAAATAATACAAGTGTTTTAATGTATCCTAATCCAGCACATGATGTACTGATATTGAAGGCCGGTAAATTGTTTGAGCACGCAACGATAATTAATGCCTTGGGTGAAGTGCTTATCCAGAAAACCTTAGGCGCAAATGAAATTAATATAAATGTCCATTCACTGCACCCCGGAATCTACTATTTGATTTTGCAAAATGATAGTGAAGTGAAACCGATGAAATTTGAGAAGCTATAAAAATAAATAAAGTGCGCAGTTATAACTGCGCACTTTTATGATATATAACTTTGATTTACTTAGCTATTGTAAGCCTGCCGATGGCCAACGTTTTAGAACTGTCTTTGAGTTTGTAAATGTATATACCGTTAGGAACACCGCTTGTATTCCAACTTATCATGCCTTGCTTATCCCTGACAGGAAATTCGGCTACCTTTCCGCCAATCATATCTGTAACTATAATGCTGACAGGGCCATTAGCGCCTTGTACTGTATAATTAAATGATACTTCGTATTTAGCTGGGTTGGGGTATGCGAGGGCTGAAGAATTCTCCATTTGGGCAAAAGCAATGGAGAAGGATAATAGTAAGAGGGTGGTAGTAAAGAGTTTCTTCATGCTACAATGGGTACAACAATTATGCCGTAAATATACAATAATTTATTACTTAATCATATTAATAATATTCT
>JBQCEX010000372.1:0-3945 GCA_051959855.1 Flavipsychrobacter sp.
GAGGTGTTTTTGTTGTTTGTGTAAAACGTTTTACAACTTCGGGAAAAATGCTAAGACAATCAGTATTGCCTTCTTCTGAACGGCTACAGAGCAGCTGCATCCCTAAACAAATGCCTAATACGGGCTGGGTGAGGGCTTTAACTGTCATATCCAATTTTCTCTCTTTCAGAAATTGCATAGCGGCGCTCGCTGCGCCTACACCCGGAAAAATAACTTTGTCTGCGGTAGTTATTTCTTTAGGATCTTCGCTGATAATAGGTGTAATACCTAAACGTTGCAATGCAATATCAACTGAAAAAACATTGCCAGCATTGTATTTTATAATTACGACTTTCATAATATACCTTTAGTTGTTGGCAAACTCAAATCAGCAGCATTAACGGTTATGCCCATCTTTATTGCTTTTGCAAATGATTTGAAGATCGATTCAATCTTGTGTTGCTCGTTATTACCCTCTGCTTTGATATTAATAGTGCACTTCGCTGCGTCAGCAAACGACTTGAAAAAATGAAAGAACATTTCAGTAGGCACATCACCTATATATTCTCTATTGAATGTAGCATTCCATTCCAGCCAGCTTCTGCCGCCAAAATCTATTGCTACTTGTGCCAGGCAATCATCCATTGGCAGGCAATAGCCAAATCGTTCAATACCTAGCTTATCCCCTAATGCCTGGAAAATACATGTACCTAAGACAATGGCTGTATCCTCAATTGTGTGATGTTCATCTATATGTAGATCTCCATTTATACTGATATCTAAATCTATGCTACTGTGCTTTGAAAACTGTTCGAGCATATGATTAAAAAAGCCTAATCCTGTGTCTATTTTATATTTACCAGTACCATCAAGGTTCAGGCTAATTTTAATATTTGTCTCGGCAGTTTGCCTTGTGTAAACACTGTTTCTGTATTCACTTCTTAAAAAGGTATAAACCTCGTCCCAACTATCAACAATTTTGTCAATAAAAAGCGTAGTTTCTTCTGGAGATTCATTATTACGTACAAATATTTTTCTCGCATTCAGATTATTACCAAGAATGACATCGGTAATTCTATCACCTATAACAAATGATTTTTCAAGGTCGTATTGATCGGTAAGATATTCCTGCAGCATGCCAAGTCCAGGTTTCCGGGTGTTTAGCCCTTCATATTCATAGGACCGATCAATATGAATGGCTTTAAAAGTGATGTCCTCATTCTTCAGCATCTCAAGCATTTTTGACTGCACTACATTGAAACGTTCTTCAGGATAGCTATCAGTGCCAAGGCCATCCTGATTAGTAACCATCACTAGTTCATAATCCATTTCTTTCCTGATTCTGTAAAGGTTACGAATTACTCCAGGCAAGAATGAAAGTTGATCAAGGGCGTCTACCTGGTAAGTAACAGGTGGCTCCTTTATTAAGGTCCCGTCTCTGTCTATAAATAAGACTTTCTTTTTCATGATTGATATTCTTTTAGGGCTGTTATTAAAAGATCATTTTCAGCCGGAGACCCTACTGTTATGCGCAAGCAATTTTTACAGAGGGGCTGATTGCTCCTGTTCCGAACAACGATTTTCTTACTGAGTAAATAGTTGGATACAGCGTTTCCATTAGTAAACTTTACCAATAAAAAATTGGCATCGGATGGATAAACTTTTGAAACAAAGGGAAAAGAAATTAGCTCTTTAGCAAGATGTTGGCGCTGAAGTTTGAGTGTGTTTACAGTGTTGGATAAAGAATTGTTTTTTGTTAATGCTTGAATTGCAGCTTGCTGAGACAGGTAATTGACATTGTAAGGAGCCTTGATTTTGTTAAGCAGCATGATTATGGGTTGCGAACCAAAAGCTAATCCTATGCGTAATGCTGCAAGTCCCCATGCTTTGGAGAGTGTCTGAAGCACGACAAGGTTAGGGTATTTAGAGAGCTCACATAACCATGATCTTTTATCTGCGAAGTCTATATATGCCTCATCTACTACTACAATACCAGCGAAATTTTCAAGCAAGAGTTGAATATCGCTATCGTTTAAAATATTGCCTGTTGGGTTATTGGGTGTACAAATAAAAATGAGTTTAGTGTATTCATTAACTTGTTTTAAAATTTCTGCAGTGTTTAACTGATACTCATTGGTTAACACTACGGTTTGAACGGCAACATCATTTATTTTTGCAGCCACGTCGTACATGCCATACGTTGGGGGGCATATGATAATATTGTCTACACCTGGGGTGCAACACATGCGTATTAACAGGTCTATAGGCTCATCACTACCATTGCCAATGAAGATATTGCCTTGGCTAATTTTTTTTACACTACTGATTACTTGCTTCAACTCTTGCTGCAAGGGATCTGGGTAGCGATTGAGATTATTGTTTCCTGTAGCAATACTATTTTCATTAGCATCCAGCAAGACGCTATCCGAACCGTCAAACTCAGACCTTGCAGAAGAGTAGGGGGTTAAACTCCTGATATTGGAACGTATTATTGATTCTAAATTAAACTGCTTCATATGTTTTGGCTCTTATTGTTATTGCATTGGCATGTGCATCAAGGCTCTCGGCACGCGCCATGGATATGACTGTATTGCTGATTCTCTCTAAGCCACTCTGAGATAACTCCTGAAATGTTACCTTTTTTAGAAAGCTGTCAAGTGACACCCCACTGTATGCTTTGGCAAATCCGCCTGTGGGTAAAGTATGATTAGTTCCTGTGGCGTAATCACCCGCACTTTCAGGCGCATAATTCCCCAGGAATACAGAGCCGGCGTTTATTACCTTTTCTGCCAATCCATATTTATCGCGACACGCTATTATTAAATGTTCAGGTGCATAACTATTTAGTAATGTCATCCCTTCATCTAAATTATTTACCAGGATTGCCTTACTGTTTCTAAGCGCTTTCTCGGCTATGCCTTTTCTAGGTAACGCTTTCAACTGTGACGGCAGATGTCTATTTACCTGGTTAATCACTTCCATGCTATCACTTACTAACAAAACTTGTGAATCAACGCCATGTTCTGCCTGCGACAAAAGATCGGCTGCTACGAAAGCGGGTACGCATACCTCATCAGCCAGTATCGCTAATTCTGATGGACCGGCAGGCATATCGATTACCATGCCTTCTGCAGATAAAAGCATTTTTGCGCATGTGACATAACCATTGCCAGGGCCAAATATTTTATAAACCTTAGGAATAGTGTCGGTACCATAGGCCATTGCTGCAATTGCTTGCGCACCTCCAACCTTATAGATTTGCATTATTCCAAGTTGTCTGGCTGCATATAGAATAGTAGGAGATATCTCGCCGTTTTTATCAGGTGGGGTACATACTACAATTTCTCTACAACCTGCTATGCGAGCTGGAATTGCTAACATAAGCAAGGTGGAAAATAAAGGCGCTGTACCGCCAGGTATATACAGGCCTACTTTCTCTATCGCTACAGGCTTTCTCCAACATTTGATACCTGGCTGTGTCTCTATTGGTACAACCTGCTCTGCCTGTGCTGTATGGAACAATTGAATATTCTTAATAGCGTCGTCAATTGCATTCTTCAATGTTTCATCAACCAACTTTGCCATTAGCCATTCGTCAGCGGATACGCGCATATCCTCTAGTGCAATACCATCAAATGCCTGAGTATAATTCTTTAAGGCAGCATCTCCGCGGGTTTTTACCTGACATAGTATTTTGCGAACTGTTTCTAAAATGTTGTCATTACTATTTATTGGTCTTTGTAATAAAGATGCGAATTCATCTGGCCTGGGGTATTTTATAATCTGCATCATATGATCATTTTTTCTATTGGAGCAACTAATATGCCCTGGGCACCCAGGGTTTTCAGGGTTTCGATAATATTCCAAAAGTCATCTTCCTGCACTACTGAGTGCAGCGAGCTCCATCCTTCGGCTGCCAATGGCAAAATGGTAGGGCTTTTCATGCCTGGTATAATTGCTGCACTC
>JBQCEX010000373.1:0-7630 GCA_051959855.1 Flavipsychrobacter sp.
ACAGGCTGCCCGTTATCATACAGGTGTGAAAGTGCATGCACTAATGCAGGTAGATGAGGTAGTTGAGGCTGCGCAAAATGCTAAACAAGGCGGTGCATCGCGCTTCTGCATGGGTGCTGCATGGAGAGAAGTACGTGATAACCGTGATTTTGATCGCGTGCTGGATATGGTAAAGGCGGTGAATAAGCTGGACATGGAAGTATGCTGCACACTGGGCATGCTATCTGAAGAGCAGGCTGCAAAACTTGCTGATGCAGGCCTATATGCATACAACCACAATGTGGATACTTCCGCAGATCACTACGAACAAATAATAAGCACACGTACTTACGATGATCGTCTTCAAACATTGTCGAATGTGCGTAAGGCAGGTATTTCTGTTTGCAGTGGTGGCATAATAGGTATGGGTGAAAAAGATGAAGATCGTATAGGCATGTTGCTAACACTGGCAAACCTACCTGAACATCCGGGCTCTGTTCCTATTAATGCGCTCGTACCCGTAGCAGGTACGCCACTAGGTGAAAACAACCGTGTACCTTTCTATGACCTGGTGCGTATGATAGCAACTGCGCGTATAGTAATGCCGCTGTCAGCAGTACGTTTATCAGCAGGCCGCCTTGAATTATCTATGGCTGAACAGGCAATGTGCTTCATGGCTGGTGCTAATTCCATTTTTGCCGGTGATAAGCTATTGACTACACCAAACCCTGAATTTAACGAGGACATGGAAATGTTCCGCATATTGGGGCTGACCCCTAAAGCGGCATTCGCTGATGCCCCCGCCAAAAATAAATCGGGCGTGCTGGAGCATGAACCTTCTTGATCAACACTTAACTGATAAGCTACAGGAACGCCAGAAAGCAGGCAACCTTAGAAAACTGTGTACGGAACGCGCAGCTATAGATTTCTTTTCTAATGATTACCTGGGCATTGCTACGAGCGGACTGCTCCAGGATATTGTTGGTGGAAATACTTATGCCAGTGGCTCTACCGGATCAAGACTGTTATCGGGCAACACACAGGAAGCTGAAGCTTTAGAACAGGCAATAGCAAGATTTCACAAAGCAGAAGCTGCATTATTATTCAACTCGGGCTATGATGCTAATGTGGGTTTGCTGAATTCTATCTGTGACAGACATACTACTATACTATATGATGAGCTTTGTCATGCCAGCATTATTGATGGCATACGTCTAAGTCAGGCAACCAATCGATATAAGTTTCGCCATAATGACTTGCAGCAATTAAAAGAGAAACTACAGCGAGCAGGCAGTGATCATCCCATTGTGATCGTTGTGGAATCAGTTTATTCTATGGATGGAGATATAGCTCCTTTAGAGGGGCTATGCAAATTAGCTGAAAAATACAGCGCAGCCTTTATAGTGGATGAGGCACATGCAACTGGTGTATTTGGGATGCATGGCGAAGGCTTGGTGTGCAGTCTTAATTTGCAGAATAGCGTTTATGCGCGAATACATACATTCGGGAAGGCACTTGGCTGCCATGGTGCCGCAGTTGCCGGTAGCAGACTATTGATAGATTATCTCGTCAACTTTGCACGCTCATTTATTTATACCACAGCTTTGCCTATGCATACTATTAAGACGATAGGCGCTGCATATAGCTATCTGCAATCTCCTGATTTCTCAAATCGTCGCCTGCATGAGCTAATAAATTACTTTCGGGCACAAATACAACAATACGGGCAAGCAGGCTGGAAAGATAGTCACAGCCCAATACAGGCTTTAGTAATAGGCAGCAACGAAAAAACGAAGAAAGTAGCCCATGCCTTACAAAAAGCTGGCTTACAAATAAACCCTATTCTGCATCCAACGGTTTCATTAGGCATGGAGCGTCTGCGCATTTGCCTTCATGCATTTAATAAGGAAGCAGAGATAGATACATTAATGGAAGTACTAAAAGAGGAGTTATGAATAATATCATTGCCATTGCCGGCATTCATACCAATATTGGTAAAACCATTACAGCTGCGGTGCTAACTGAAGCCCTGCAGGCAGACTATTGGAAACCTGTACAAGCAGGAGATCTTGACAAAAGCGACTCGATGACTGTGCAGCAATTAATATCTAACAAGCGCAGTCATATACATCAGGAAGCTTTACGACTGTCTCAGCCTATGTCTCCGCACGCGGCAGCCGCCATAGACGGCATTGAAGTGGACCATACAAAATTCCATCTGCCTGTCACTGATAACACATTATTCATGGAAACTGCCGGAGGTGTGTTGTCACCATTAAGCAATACAATGACAATGGCAGACCTGATACAATATTACCAATTACCCGCTATACTCGTAACACAAAACTACCTGGGGAGTATTAATCACACTTTGCTCACTATCGAAGTATTGCGCAACAGAAACATTTCTTTGCTCGGTGTAGTGGTGAATGGCGAAAGCAATGCATCTTCTGAAAGCTATATTGAAGAATACGGCAAAGTCCCTATCATAGCCCGCATACCACGTTTCGATATACTGGATAGTGAAGCCGTGCAGGAATGCGCTGAAAACATTAAGATCTCATTAGCTCAACACCTGGAATATGCTTAGTATTAAGGAAAGGGATAAAGAAATTATATGGCACCCTTATACACCGATGAAACTATCGCCAGAAGCAATAGGAATAGTGCGCGGTGAAGGCATCTACCTGATAGACGAAGACGGGAATAAGTATATAGATGCCATCGCATCATGGTGGGTAAACCTGCATGGGCATTCACATCCGCATATAGCACAAAAAATCAGCGAGCAATTATTGACATTGGAGCATTGCATTTTTGCCGGCTTTACGCATGAACCAGCAGTGGCGCTTGCAGAACGGCTTTTGGCGATATTACCTGGCGAGCAGAAAAAAGTATTTTATTCTGACAATGGCTCTACTGCGGTAGAGGTAGCCATCAAAATGTCGCTGCAATACTGGAATAATGTAGGCACACCCAAGAAGCGAATTATAGCATTGGAAGATGCTTATCATGGTGACACTTTTGGAGCCATGTCTGTAAGTGGCAGAAGTATTTTCACAGATGCATTTAAGGGCCTGTTATTTGATGTGGATTTCATTCCATTTCCGGATAAAGACAATATTCAAAAAAGCCTGGAAGCATTAGAAACTATTTTGCAAAAAGATGATACAGCTGCATTCATAGTTGAGCCCCTTATACAGGGTACTGCCGGCATGCGCATGTATAGTGCAGAGGTTTTAGAGCAATACTTTAAACTTTGTAAAAAGTATAATGCGCTTATCATAGCCGATGAAGTGATGACTGGCTTTGGACGTACTAATACTTTATTTGCCTGCGACCAGGTAAGCACAGCTCCGGACATGATATGCTTGTCAAAAGGATTAACAGGCGGCACTATGCCAATGGGCATCACTACCTGCCGCCAGCACATCTATGATGCGTTTTATGATGACGACCGTATGAAAACATTGTATCATGGGCACTCTTATACAGCCAACCCTTTAGCTTGTACTGCAGGTCTGGCAAGCCTGGACCTGACTTTAAGTGAACTGTGTTTATCTGATAGGACGCGTATCATAAAAGAGCATAAATTTTTTGCAGAAAAAGTACAAACCCATCCCGCTGTTATAGATGTACGACAAGAAGGTACAATCCTGGCTATAGAATTAAATACAGGCACTCAAACATCATATCACAATGCTCAGCGCGATTTTATCTATAAATTTTTTCTGAGCAAAAATGTATTAATGCGTCCGCTGGGCAATATTATTTACCTCATCCCACCATATTGCATAACCAGCGAACAGCTACAATATGTGTATGGATGCATTGAAGAACTATTAACAACATTAAGCAGTAAATAACTTTATATAATGGAACAAGCAGAGCTACTAAGACAACTGAATGAACAAGTGGTAAGCGATAATGCGCTGCATGCAAAATGGCTGAACTCGCTGTCAATGATGGAGAACACCGGGGCGCGGAAAATATCGCGCTACGAACACCCGGTAAAAACATCGATTATCGTATTAAAACATGCTGCTGAAGAGGCGCGCCATGCTTATTACTTAAAGAAGCAGATTGACAAACTAATACCTGAAGCATGTCCTGACTATTCTTTTGAGTACTTACTGGCACCTGTGGAAAGCCACCATTATCTCCATCAACTGGATACACAAGCATGCCGTTATTTGAAAGAAAAGCTTGGCTTAACTGGTCGTGAATTAAAGCATGGCGCTTATCTGCTGGTTACCTATGCAATAGAGGTGCGTGCAGACATGCTTTACGGTATTTACCAGGATGTACTTACGGCACATAAGTCCAGGGTAAATGTTAAGTCTATCATCATGGAAGAAGAGGGCCACCTGACAGAGATGGAACGCATGCTTAAAGAATTTCATCCTTCATGGGAAGCATTAGCATCTGATTGTTGCAAAATTGAAGATGAATTATTTAATGAATGGATACTTGCTATTCGAAAGGAACTGAATACAGTAAAATCTAGTGTTATAGCATAGTTATCAAAGACACTTTATTTTGATCAGCAGCCCACATGGCTGCTGATTTGTTTTACCAGTTGCTATTCAAATTCCCCTGCCGTAGGGATACCAGCCCTCTTGTATTAATACCAACTCTGAACCCTGAATTTCTTCCTCCGTGGCTATCCCACGATTGTACAAAATCTATGCGCAGATAGTGATATTTGCCGAAACCAATGTTATCCAATCCGAAGAAAGCTTCTGTATAATAGTCGCTTTGCCGGGCATAGAATATATTGCTGCCAACTACAAAATTGATCTTCGCCTGCTTAAACCCTGGCAGCTTATTGCTAATGAAGCCATTCAGGTTGTACTCAACATGCGTTTCATCATAGAATGATTCCTTGTTGCTAAATTCATAATATTGAGCAAACTGAAAACTGTACAAATAGGGAGCAGCAATACCTATACCCCTGTTACCGTACAGATGCATCAGGTCAGGTATCGAAACATAGGCTGTATTTAAGAAGCCGCCAAACCCTGTATTATACCCCACTACGCCATATCGCTTCACATCAATATTTCCCTTAAGCATGAGTCGCCATTTGTCAAAATTCACTTTACTGTTTCCTATTCCTGGTATGCCTTTATCGTATGACAAGTCAAATACTGGTGCGTTGCTGAGGTTAGCTACTTTGTAATCTTTAAAATAAGCGTAGGTATAGCCCGGCTGGTAAGAAACATTCATCCTCAATATAGCCGCATCATTCTGTTCCCATGGAGCTAAGGCCGCGAGGTTATCCGGCACATTGCCGGAATAAGTTTCCTTGTTTCTGCCAGCAAAACTGAAATTAGTAGTGTTCTGTAGAGGAATTCGATTATCGTATTCAAAATGTGCATTCCATATTAAACCGTTACCATAGTTTCTTCCTACATATATCGCTTTTACCCACTGTTCATATATCTTTAGCTGATTATCGTGCCAGAGCAATGCCGACACTGAATTGAATAAAGGAAACACTGGGTTGTCATAATCATACTGAAATACGTACTTACCAACGTTTACCCCAACCAGCCAATATCGTCCCCGCCATTTTTTATCTTCATGTACGTAGGTAGTTCGCCCTATTGCATTAAAATGATGATTGCTGAACCCATACCTTACAATACCTGCACTCACTAAGTATTGCCCAACAGCCAGCTTATGTAACCATTCTACACGTGGCGCAACATTTATTCCTTCTACGGGATTAAAATTTAGCAATCCATCCATCAGGGCACTTATTTTTATAGTATCTCCTCTATCATTCAATGATATACCCAGCGTCGCTATTTCTATCACCTTAGCAGGTGTCCTCAATGAACCTAATGAATCTATCATATTGTCCAGATCATCTCCTTTATTGCGTACAGTATCCATTATAAAATCGTGCGTTATATCACCTGTTTCGGGCATTGTAAAAGCGAACACATTTTCTTTAAATCCTTCCTCCCGGCACACCACTTTATAATCACCCGGTTTTAAGGTCATACTATAATCACCTGCGTCATTAGTCAATATGCATTTACTGGTACCTAAAATGCAAATAGTCGCCTCGCTAAGAGCCTTTGATTTTGTATCGAGCACTCGTCCCTTTAGCACGCCCGCATGGCCAATAAATGGCAATAGCAACCCAATAAATACAAATAAGAAGAATGTCCTCACCGTCAAAAACATTAGTTAACTCCGCTGATATAATAACTCAGTGAAATAATTCAATATAGATAATTGGTCGAAAATAATACAAGGCATAAAATTTCATACCACAACCTTATAACTTTTATATTTGCGACATAACCTGTTGAGGTCCATTTGTAAACCTATACAACTAATATGAAGAAAGCCCTTTTAATAATTGTTAGTTTGTTAACTGCATACCTTGGGCATACGCAGGTAATCAGCGATCCGCGGGAGGCATTTAAATTATCAGCTCAAAATGGCCAGGATATCTTAATGGTATTTTCAGGCTCTGATTGGTGTATCCCCTGTATACAGTTTGAAAAGAAAATATTATCAGATACTGCTTTCCAAAATTTTGCGGCTGACAAGCTCATCGTATTAAAGGCAGACTTCCCACAAAAGAAAAAGATTCCGGCTGATTTAAAATCACAATATGAATCGTTGGCGGAAAGATATAATCCAAATGGTAATTTTCCGTACATAGTACTGGTAGCACCTGATAAAAGAATGCTTGCTAATATTTCGTATCAAAACCAATCAGCTATAGCATTTGTTGCCGAACTGAAAGGAGTTATCAGGTAATTGATGCTAATCAAAAGTAAAATACGCACCCGGCTCATGGGTTCTGATTTCGAGCTGATCGCCACCGCTACAGATGAGCAGGCAGCCGATAGCCTTTTACAGCAGGGAATAGATGAAATAAAAAGGCTTGAATACCTGCTAACGGAATTCAGTGAAACTTCACAAACAGCAGCACTAAATCTAAATGCAGGCATTGCACCTGTACAGGTAGACGATGAAGTCTATGAATTGATAAGACGTTGCAAAAACATATCCGCACTTACCCAGGGTGCATTTGATATATCTGCCGGCACCCTGAAGCGCTTATATAATTTTAAGCAGGAGAATTTTCAATTACCTGATAGGAAAACTATTGTACAAACACAAAAAGCTGTAGGTTATAAAAAAATAGAACTACAGGATGATAATAAAGTATTCCTGCGGGGAAAAGGAATGCGCATCGGGTTTGGGGCTATCGGCAAGGGATTTGCTGCGGATAAAGTGAAAGCGCTCTGGCAGGCACAGGGTATGATAAGTGGCGTCATTAACGCCAGTGGCGATCTTACGGTTTGGGGCAAACAACCAGATGGCTCACCTTGGAAGGTAGGTATTGCAGATCCGGATAATAAAGAAAACATTCTGCTTTGGCTGCCGGTTGAAAATGCTTCCGTTGCTACTTCCGGCAATTATGAGCAGTACTTTGATCTGAATGGTGTTCGCTATTCACACAATATAGATCCACGCACCGGCATGCCTGCCCGCTTTATAAAAAGTGTTACCATTATCAGCCCAAGTGCTGAACTCTCTGATGCTTTGGCTACCGCCGTTACCATTATGGGAAAAGAAATAGGTATCGATTTTATAAATCAATTACCTAATGTACATTGCA
>JBQCEX010000374.1:0-4528 GCA_051959855.1 Flavipsychrobacter sp.
GAAGAGGCTACAAATCCTATGATCTCATTAGTAAGCAGGTTGGGCTCAATAGATGAAATGCGAAAGCGTTCTATCTCTTCAACTTTGTCCAACTGCTGTATTAGCTCGTAGAATGATTCTTCTCGTTTTTTACCGCCTTCAAATCCTTTGCCAAAATCACCTAAGTTTATGCCTGTCAGCACGATTTCTTTTGTGCCTGCAGCAGCTAATTCTGCAGTATTTCTCAATACGCCTTCTATGCTATCGCTACGACTATGGCCACGTGCAAGCGGTATCGTGCAGAAGGAACAGTTATAGTCACATCCATCCTGTACCTTCAAAAAGGTACGAGTGCGATCATTTATAGAGTAGGAGCTATGAAAGCTGCTTACATCTTCAATATCACAAGAACATATTTTAGCGCTGTCTCCTTTAGTCAGCTCCTGTAAATGCTGTGCAAGATTAAACTTCTCGGCAGCGCCCAACACAAGGTCTACGCCTTCTATTTGAGCTATTTCCTGCGGTTTTAATTGGGCATAACAACCGGTAATAACAACCATAGCCTGCGGCGCACGACGCTGAATACGGCGGACTATCTGGCGACATTCCTTATCGGCATTATCAGTAACCGAACAGGTATTTATGACATAAACATCCGCTTCGTCCTCAAATTCTTTTTTTACAAAACCATCAGCCTCCAGCATACGGCTAAGTGTGGAGGTCTCAGAATAGTTGAGTTTGCAGCCCAGTGTATGGAATGCAATAGACTTTGCGTTGGTCATAAAGTGCGCAAAATTACGAAAAAAGGCCCTATCTGTAATATGTATATTATTTCGTAGATTTGTTTGACAAGTTTATATATGAAAAAAATGTTACTGATAGTACCTTTAGCCTTAATATACTGCATGAGTTGCAGTAAGGTGAAAAATTTAACCCAGATTGAGCAGGATTTCAGCCCTTATAGTCAGGATGTAAATATTGGTGATAATGTTGACAGTGCGGCGATTATGGCCTCGCTGGGCGGTCACATACCACCCGGTGGAGTAACTATTCCGTTTCCTGCTGTTCCTGTGCCTACTAATTATCAAGAGATATTGAAACAATATAATACAAGTGCAGACAAGGTAAATTCCGTTACTATTAAGAGTTCCGTTCTATCAGTAACCCAACCTCACGGGTCTCCACTCAATTTTGCAAAAGCTGTTAGTATATACCTCAGTGCGCCTGGCTTACCAATGATACGGCTAGCACATAAAGATCCATTCCCCAAAGGACAGAATTCTATAAGTCTTGATGACACCAATGCTAATATCAAACCATATTTTCTAAAGGATACTATGTTTGTACAAATAACAGCAACGCTCGATAGCATTCCGCCAAAGAGTACTATTGTAAACGCTACAACAATTTTTCATATATCAGCTAATCCCTTGAATTAACAAAGATGAGCATCATAATAGCAAAGCTCACGACTGTATGCCGCGAGCTTTGCTGTTTATACAGAATTAAAAACGATAACCTACCTTAAAAGAATATTGTTGTACGGGAAGCGCATTGATATCATCTCGTAATTTAAAAACGTTTTCTTTATTAATGCCGGCTACGCCAATGCCTATTTCCAGACCGAAATACAAATATGGAAATGGGCAGATGTTGACTGAATTATTGATCATAAATCCCCATAAGGAATAATTGCTCGGAACATGATTACCATAGCTGTCAATAGCATTATCCGATGATCCGCCTCCAAAAATCAAAGAGCCTCCCAATGCATAACGCACTACTCCGCGGCTTCCAGCAGGATAGTATTTTATCCCCGGAAGAAAATAGTATGAAGTATAATGAATGTCTTTTTGGTAATACATATTAAGATCCGTGGAAGAGTTGCGATATATTGCAGGTATGTAAACGCATAATGTACCATACTTATTTAACATGCGCTCATAACAAACCGCGAATCCCAGAGTGTTTTGAACGAGATCATCCATTCCTTGGAGGGGCGCAATAGAAATTATATTCTCCCCATATTTTTTTGAAGAATTAAGATGTTTTATCTTCTGCTTGACTAAGTTGTCAACATGCCCGCTTCCATAAACTATTTTTTTTATACGCCTGCTACTGATTTTTGCAAAAATGCTGTCGCGCCTCTTACGAGGTAGCTTGTAGCCAACATATTTATCAGCAACCACGGTAACATGACAGTGAACAACGTGGCCGGTTTTCAAATAGATTTTATCCTGTGAAAAGCATGCGAGGGGCGTAACAATGCATAGGATAAAGCAGTATAAATTTTTCATGTGAGTGCGGCTTGGGAGTAAATATTAAAAACGGTAGCCTACTTTAAAAGCAAACTGTACCATAGGATCTGCGCCAAAGCCAACATTTGTATTGTATGAATTGTCCATATTGGTAACATACGATACACCCAGGCCAAGCTCAAGACCTAAATACAGGTGCGGAGTAGGGCAGATATTCAATGAATTGTTAACAATAAAACCGAAAATGCTATAATTTCCACTTATAGGATTACCATAAGGATCGGTGCCATTACCTGTATTCCCAAACGCAGCAACAAATGATGGCCCCACGGCATAGCGTACTACACCACGGCTGCCTGTAGGGTAAAACTTAACACCTGGCATGAAATAGACCGATGTGTGGGTGGTGTTATTGTTGGTATTGCCGTAATAATTATTATCACTGTTAAAGCTAACAATTGCAGGCATGTAAAAGCTGATAATACCATTTTTATCAAGCATTCGCTCATACGAAAGGGAAAGACCCACGCCGCCTTGTATATTGTCATTAGTCAGTTGCATAGGTGATAAGGCAATTATATTATTGCCATACCTGGCTTCACTTGTGGTGAGCTTATGATTCCTGAATGGCGGGCGTGGCGGCATTCTTCTGTTGTCTACGTCATCTTCCTCATTGTCAAATTCATCCTGCGTTCCATTTTCATATACTATTTTATCTACATCCTTTTTGTAGACGGTATATTCGGGCCCTGTTGGGTTATCTGCGCGTTTGTAGGAGATTGCTTTTACATTAACTGCGGTTACTTTCCCTTCTATTACATCACCATTCTTTTTATAAATTTTGTCCTGGGCATACGATGAAGCAACAATTACCAGGCATACGATGATCAGTAGAACTCGTTTTAGGTTCATAAGCATATCTGAAAGTTTAGGTTAAAAAATTATAGCATTAATAATGCCAAAAATTCTAATGGTACAGGAAAGAACCATATTCACTTTCAATGCGCACCTCTTTTTTATCTGCATTTTCCACATAGCCGGAAATTTGGGCATCTATATTAAAGCTCTTCGACAGCGCTACAATAGCTTCTGCGGTGTCTTTATCTGTATAGATTTCTAATCGCTGGCCCATGTTAAAGACTTGGTACATTTCTTTCCAGTCTGTACCTGCAGACTCCTGTATGAGTTTAAATAACGGAGGAACCGGTAATAAATTGTTTTTTACTACCCGCAGTGGTTTAGGCATGTAGTGCAGTATTTTGCTTTGTGCACCGCCACTACAATGAATGATGCCGTGTATCTTATCAAAGTATCTTTCCAGTATAGGCAAAACTACAGGTGCATAGGTACGGGTAGGAGAGAGTAGTAGTTTGCCTATGTTCAGCGGTGTTTCAGTACTATCTGTTAAGCTGTATTTGCCATTGTACACTACTTCATCCGGCAAATTAGGGTCAAGGCTTTCAGGGTATTTCCTTGCATATTCTTTTTTAAGCATTTCATGGCGTGCACTGGTAAGTCCGTTGCTGCCCATGCCGCTGTTGTATTCATCTTCATAGCTTGCTTGCCCATAGCTTGCCAGGGATACTACCACATCGCCATGCTGCATTTTTTCTGTAGTGACCAATTTGTCTCTGCGCATACGGCAGGCCATAGTGCCATCTACTATTACGGTACGCACCAGGTCGCCCACATCGGCTGTTTCGCCACCCAGTAAATGCACTTCAATACCATATTCTTTCAGTCTGTCAAAATATTCCTGTGTACCATTAATGAGGGCAGAAATTACTTCGCCTGGTATCAGGTTTTTGTTACGGCCAATGGTGGATGAGTAGGTAAAAGGACCAGTAGCGCCCACGCATAGCAGGTCGTCTATGTTCATTACAATTGAGTCTATTGCAATGCCCTTCCACACACTTAAGTCGCCTGTTTCCTTCCAGTACAGGTAGGCCAAACTTGATTTTGTGCCCGCGCCATCAGCATGCATCAGTGTACAGTATTCTGCATCGCCACCCCAATAATCCGGATATACTTTACAGAAAGCATTAGGGTAAAGGCCTTTGTCAAGCTTAGCAATTGCACGATGTACATCTTCTTTCTGGGCAGATACCCCACGCTGGTTGTAACGGTTATTATCAGACATTAAAAGTGTGGTTAGAGGCGCAAAGATAAGTTATACAGGTAAGTAGTAAAAACTGCATATGGGCATAACTATTTTGATATATAATATCTCGTAATAAGCCGGCTTCTTTACTTAAATGCAACGAACATGCCTTGAAAGTTAATGATCATCT
>JBQCEX010000375.1:0-4270 GCA_051959855.1 Flavipsychrobacter sp.
AATTTGGCATCGCGTGGCATAAAAGTGTAGTAGCTCATGAACCGCTTATCAACATCGGCATAATTTGTCACCTGTCTCAGTACATTAAAGCGCATCGCCTGGAACTTTCGGATATTAGTATCAGGCGAGTTATATACAAAGTAGGCACTATTCAATTGCGATACATAGCTCTTTGCCCTGAATGCAGTTTTGAATTCGTTCCTGAAATCCTTTTCTACGGTTATTGGCTGTACAAAAAAGCCAACATTAGGTGCCAGGTAAGTGTGCGGCGACAGGCTTTTACTATACACCTCTACATCCACTATGGTTCTCGCTTTGTCTCCCAGGCTATTTGTTATTACAGATGTATCAGTTTTAGTGCTGAATAGTGGTATAGATGCAGGATCGGGCTCGAAAAGGTCATTATAAGGAATGGTAGAGTCCCGTTCGAAGGTTTCCGTTAGCGTGTCGAATTTTGTATAGTAAAAGGCTGTGAGATACAAAGGGTTGGGTATTTTAGTATTACCCAGGAAGTTATCGATATGTGCACAGAAAAGCAGTTCATTGCTTATGCCCAGGCTGCTGCTCAGTCGTGTATAGTCCTTCAGGTCAAAGGTGTTATCCTTGTTTTTCTTCAGCATGCTGTTGTCACCGCCCTTGCCACCGCCGCCATAGTTGGCCACAGTGTCCTTTATTTCGCCGCGCATCATATATACTACGCCACCCAACAGCAACAAGGCCAACGCGCCAAAAAATATTAACCGCCTACTCAGGAACCACCAGAATTTTTGCGATTTGTCCTTATAATTATATATCTGCTCTGAAGTAAAGATGATATAGACCGAATACAATAGGGCAGGCGCGAAGGCACGTAAAAGCCCTACAACTGTATCTGCATTAGCCTTGGCTATTACTAATATACAGGCACAAAGCAATGCGCCGGAAATAAATACAGACCAATAACGAAACCGCACAAATCCAAAACCAATTAGCCAACCGGCTGTAAACAGGATAGCAAACACCAGGAACTGGACCGAAATAAAAAACGCATCAAACTCACCCACTGCAAGTTTGTCCAGGCCTTTATATATAGTATATAGCCCTATTACTAATAATATAAAGGATGGCCAGAAACGGAACCTGAATGAGTAAAAAACAGCTGCCACCCCCATGCCTATTGCCAGGTATATGGTTTCCTGCAGTGCCTGGTTACGCAGAATGGTAAAATACTCATTCAGGTTCTGCAGCAGGAAATAGCTGACAAGCGCAGTAGGTAAAAGCAGGAAGATGAGTTTGGCCAGCAATTCGTTTACCGGTGTGGCGCGTTGTATGTTCATAGATAATAATGCCTTGCCTTGATCTTTGTGCCTTATGCCAGGCTTATGGACTTAAAATATATTCTTTCAAATGTAATGATTTAGCAGCGTATTGGGATGTTAAAAACAGGCCCTTAATTCCTAAAATCTTTCTAAAATTTAATTTTCATATAATCGCTAATAAATAAAGTCGTTTTCGTCTTTTTACATTCTACTCCCTACTTTTGCGACTGATATTTAAGAAACCACACAATATGTTAGATAAAATTAAAATTGTTACTGTCATAGGTTCCGGTACCATGGGCAATGGTATTTGTCATGTATTTGCTCAGAGCGGCTTTAATATTCACATGATGGACATTAACCAGTCTGCCTTAGACAAAGCAATGGTAACGATCGGCAAGAATATGGATCGCCAGGTAACAAAAGGAACCCTGACAGAAGAGGCTAAAAAAGAGGCGCTTGCCCGTATTGCCACTTATACAGATATGGCTGCCGCAGTAAAAGATGCTGACCTGGTAATAGAAGCTGCTACTGAAAATATAGATCTGAAGCTAAAAATATTCCGCGATCTGGACAGTCTTTGCCCCCAGACCGCGATGTTAGCAACAAATACTTCTTCTATATCTATTACCAAAATAGCTGCACAAACCAAGCGTCCTAATAAGGTAATAGGTATGCACTTCATGAATCCTGTGCCTGTAATGAAGCTGGTAGAAATAATTAATGGCTATGCTACTGACCGTGAGGTAACACAAACAATTGTTGACCTTTCTAAATTCCTCGGCAAGGTGCCATGTGTAGTAAATGATTATCCTGGTTTCATAGCCAACCGCATCCTGATGCCTATGATCAATGAAGCGATCATATCCTTACAGGAAGGTGTAGCGGGCGTAGAAGAAATAGATACTATCATGAAATTGGGTATGGCACACCCAATGGGGCCACTGCAACTGGCAGACTTTATAGGTCTTGATACCTGCCATTCTATATTGAATGTATTGTACACAGGCTATGGCAATCCTAAATATGCCCCAGCTACTCTGCTCACTAATATGGTGCAGGCAGGCTACCTTGGTGCAAAAACAGGCGAAGGCTTTTACAAATACACACCCGGTAGTAAAGAGCTGGTAGTAAGCGAGCAATTCTCGAATAAAAAGTGGTAAAACACAGCTTAAATAAATAGAAAAGACCGCTATGATTAGCGGTCTTTTAATTTTACCCCTGTCCCTATCTAAAATAATTTATTTGCCGTGGATGGTCATAATCGGTATTCGCGGATGAGTAGCAATATCTTTTGATATGCTCTTATGAAATACAGAATATATTAACCCATGCTCTTTCGGTACTATCATTAGCAGATCAATATACTCTTTCTCTGCAGCCTCAAATATTCCTTCTTCTATATCCTCATTTACTAAAAAGTGTATTTCGGGATGGAATTTCATCAGGTTATTTTGCAATGATATCGATTCCGGCAACATAGATGCTTTATCGTGTTCAGTTCTGCTCACATAAAAAACATGCAGCTTACTGTTGAACAGTGTCAGGATGCTTGTTATAGTTTTTATAGGCAATGTTTCTGTCACATCTTTCAGATCGCAGGCTAATCCTATGTTGCTAATAACCTTATATCTCGCATGCTTTGGCACTATAATAATTGGAACAGGCAGATTACGCATTGCACTTATGGTGTTACTGCCAAAGAGTACCATATCTGTTGCTCCTGCGCCTTGTGTACCCATTACTATTGCAAAAACGTCCATGCTGCTTGATAAATCTTCCAGGTCAGTTACCAATGTACCCAATATAGACCGGTAATTGATCGTTACTGTATTATTTGAAAAAATAACCAGCTTTTCCTGCAGTTGTTTCAGGTCTTTATCTGCATCGTCCAGCATGGTTTCAAAGGTTTCTGCCGGTATTGGAGCTTCCGAAACAAATAATGGTATTGCTACCGCATTCATCAGCAATACTTCTGCCTGTACGGCTGCCGCCAGCTCCACTGCATAGTACGCCGCATTTATGGATATTGGAGAAAAGTCAGTCGCAACAATGATCGTTTTCATGTACTTTATGTTTTATGATACAAATGTCTTTACTCAGCCCTTTTGCAGAAATGATGATGGTCATTTCAAAAGATGAATACCGTCAGCAGAATGAATTATTTCCAGATATTGAAATTCAGTTTTAGCTTTTTGTGCTGCAGCAATGTTCGCCAGTCTATAAACAGAAACAAAGCGAAGAGAATTATACCGATTACAGTGCCTGAAATATTTTTCCAGTTCAGGTATCCGTTGATGATAGTTTCCGAATTGTCTGCTACATAGTTGCCGGTCAGTACCATGATCATGTCACTGGTAAACTTGCCTACAAAAAAGGCTGGTATTATATGGGTTGGTCTTATTTTAGCAACTCCTGCTGCCGTAAATAGGGGGGTAGAGGGTAGGGGAACAAGTGTATATGCCAGCACAAACAGGTGTATTCTCCAGTTGTTGCTAGCTAGCTTTTGACCAATAAATTGCAAGTCCTCATTCTTCTGCTTCTTTATAAATCTATCTGAAAGCTTGGGCATATATAAGCTCAGCATATACCTGCCTATGGTAGAACCTGTAACGCCTATCAGCAATACGAGCCAGATATTCAGGTCATAGTACATTTGCAGGAATATCATCACCGTCCATGCTGGTGGCCCAAAAAACGGAACAAGATCAACAAGAAAGGATCCGATAAGAACGAGAATATAATACCACATTACAAGACTAAAGTAATATTGAACTTTAGCAAACTTGCTGATGTAGTTCAATAACTTTTATGATAAACATCATAGAGCGAAGCGCGGCCTATAGTACCGCGCCCTCACTTCTGCTCACCTTAACTTCGGGCTGAAAAATAATTTTTGATTTTATTGAGTTCGATATCAGGCAGGCCGCTTCTGATTTCTCTAATACCCGCATTGCCTTACTAATATCTTC
>JBQCEX010000376.1:0-2872 GCA_051959855.1 Flavipsychrobacter sp.
TGTAAAAGAGATATCAACTTTGTTGCGGGCATATTTGAATGCATTTTCCACAAAGCCAATAAATAGAAGTGGCGCTATGGTAAAGCCGCTTACATCGCCGCTTATCGCAAAGTTTACTTTGAAATCCGGTTCCTTTCGCGCTTTCTGTAGGGTAACGTAATTATTAATATATTTTAATTCCTTTTCAATGCTTATGCTGTTGGTATTGCAGTCATACAGCTGGTAGCGCAGCATGTCCGAAAAGGTAAGGAGCATATTTCGTGCAGTAGCGTTTTGCTTGTCTATATGTCCATAAATGGAATGGAGCGAATTAAAAAGGAAATGCGGATTGAATTGAGCGTTTAGCAGGTCCAGCTCCGCCTTTGCTTTTTCTCTTTTTACTTCTTCTGTATATAAATGAAAATGGTAGCGTTCATATATCACTCTGGCTGCCGTTAAAAGAAGTGTCCAGATGAAGATGTTTACAAATGAGGCTACAAATATGGCAGTACGACTTGGCTGAGCTTTGCCAATAAGAAAATAATGAGCGTTGAGATAGCTCGCTAAAGGGACACGCAATAAAGCTGCTGCCAGAACACCTGAAATGAACAAAAGTCCATACAGCACATATTGCTGTTTATAAAGCAGCTTCGGTATAATGAGGTATGTATTGTAGTAATAATTAGCAATTACAAATAGCAGGTAACAAAGCTCCACAGTAGCGGTTCTCGATAGGGTGAACGCTCTTTTTTGAAATACCATCACCCAGATAAGGTATAGTCCTATCCACGTTGCGGTATGTACAAAATACGAGTTCCTCACCTGTTTCATGACCTAAAGCTATAAAGCCAGCGGCTAACTCGGCATTGCATTTACACGAATGCTGCCAAAATCTTGATAACAGGGGAAATATTGGGTTTAATCAAGAAAAGAGCTGGTTTGGTGTAAAAGTTATTTAGGCCCTTCGTTTTTGTTTTTTCATTTGCTGAAATTCACAAGCAATGAATAAGCTAATTGAATGGTTTAGCCATCCACCGGTTTCTGGTACGTCTTCCATACTTATTATCAGGCTCATGACAGGAAGCGTATTTTTTTGGGAGGGTATTTTGAAGTTCGTTTATCCTAATCAAGGTGTTGGAAGGTTTGCCAAAATTGGTTTTCCAATGCCCGAAACACTGGCAAATTTCGTAGCCACGGCCGAGATAGTGGGGGGCTTATTGCTGCTGCTCGGGCTGTTTACTCGTTTCGTTGCTTTTTATTTTATAGCGCAGATGATGGTAGCCATTCTTTCTACAAAGGTGTCCCTTTATCTCGGCACTAGTCCCTTACCATTGCCTCCTGCGCCACCCAAAACCGGTTTCTGGGCTGTTCTGCATGAAACCCGTGCCGATTATGCACAGATAATGACTAGCCTGTACCTGCTCATAGAGGGCTCAGGTAAAAAATCCCTCGATGCAATACTAAATAAAAGAGAGAAAATGCAACATCGTAGCTGACGCGTTGCACACACAAGCAGGGGCTGTTATTTTTCCAATTTCAGCCCTCTTGCTTATCTTTTTACTCATACTGTTGTATAGGTGTCACAATCCGTTCATTGGCTACTTGTTGGCATATTTCTTTTGCCTGTTGTTATAAAATGGAGAGCTATGATACGGAAGTTGAAATCAGGAAATATCGCATTTATTCCCGGAAGGTGGATGCTAAAACACACAAGCGCCGAAACCTCGGCACCTTTGATTCACTCGAAGACGCCAAAAAGCACGAGCGCGAAATACAATATTTCAAACATCATTGATCAGGAAACGTTGCAATATTATTAATACTGCAACGTTTTTCATTTATGCATCTAATTGGTCTTCTTTCTGAGCTGCCTTTTACTAACTTAGATGTAGTTGGACTAGGACTGCGGTGATTTTAATGTTAACTAGTGTATTATAACATGAAAAACGCATCAAAGCTTATACTTTTTGTTGTTTGTTTGTCTTTTCTATTGTGTTCGTTCAAAAAGAAGGACAATCAGGAGCTTTTGAATGATTTCAAAGTAATGGCAAACAAACAAAAGAAATTAAATCAAGGTAAACTTCATTTTGATGGGGTTTATACGCTTGGTTGGTATGATGTTCCTTTCTGTTTTTATAAAAATGGCATAGCTTTTAATTTGGTATATAATTTTGTGGACTCAGAAAACTTATCTGAACATTTAAAAGGAATAAAGGCATTATGTTCTGACGAGAAGTATCGGTTAGGAGGAGTCTTTGATATACATAATGATACCTTAGATGTTATATGCTACAGCCCGTTTTATGGAATAGGGGATAGATTAAAGTCTCATTTGGCTCATTTTCAGGGCATAGTGAAGAATGCAGATACTATAATTGACTTCGGAATGGTTCCGCCTTATCCTAATATAAAATGGAAATTTAATCCAGGAGCGAAAACGGTAAAATATACTCTAATATTTCAATCCCTTCCGGCAAAAACACTTGTGGATTCAGCGCATTTTTGGGTAAATAAATACATTAACTAACCGGCTGATACTTTATCTGATTGCTATTAGTATGGCAGCAGAAAGTATGCAATACATTCTCGAAAATGAACAAACTCTTTTCGGTGATGAAATTGCTTAAAGATTAAATGCTTTCACTCACAACTAGCGACTTACAACTTTCGACTAATGTGGACATCTTAATTTGGAAACACTATCTCGATAATTGTATCTTGCAATAACCTGATTAGTTGACCATCACATTAGCCATCAGTCAGTTCTTTGACATACTGTAAACCCAAAGTACACGCTCCTCCCTTTAGGGAGGTCGGGAGGGTATTATACCTTTTTATACTCTCCTATTACCCCGCCATACCTGCCCATACCTTCCCATATACCATTTATACC
>JBQCEX010000377.1:0-2868 GCA_051959855.1 Flavipsychrobacter sp.
TAGCTGCATTTCAATAACCAATAACAAAACTCCTTGAAGGGAAACTAACTGTTTAAACAAACTAAAAACTGAAACATGTCTATTCAAAATCAACAAACAAAACTGAACATTGGTCTTTTTGGCTTTGGTGTAGTAGGTGAAAGCCTGTATAAAGTATTGCAAACAAACTCATCGCTGAATGCGCAGATAAGCAAAGTCTGTATCAAACATCCGGAGAAGAAAAGAAACGCTCCTGCGGAGTTGTTCACAACAAATCCTGATGAAATACTGAAGGATGAAAATATAAATGTGGTAGTAGAACTGATAGATGATGCAGAAGCGGCACTGTATATAGTAAGCACGGCCCTGTCAAACAGGAAAGCAGTGGTGAGCGCCAACAAAAAGCTGATAGCTGAACACCAGTCCACTCTGCTGGAACTGCAGCAGATATATAGTACGCCTTTCCTGTATGAGAGCGCCTGCTGTGCATCAATACCTGTGATACGCAACCTGGAGGACTATTATGACAACGACCTACTGCAAGGCGTGAATGGTATAGTGAATGGATCTACCAATTATATTCTGACACGTATATCAGAAGACGGGCTGGATTTCGCACAGGCCTTGAAACTGGCGCAGGAGGAGGGATTTGCCGAAAGCAATCCTGCGCTGGATGTAGAAGGTAAGGATGCGGTAAATAAGCTAACCATACTGCTTACCCATGCTTATGGGTTAGTAACACATCCGGAAACCATTGTACATACAGGCATACACAAGCTGCACGAAGAAGATGCCATCTATGCTAAGGAAAAGGGCTATGAGATAAAACTGGTAGCACAAGCTAAGAAATTGGAAGATGGTAAGATTGCAGCATTTGTATTGCCGCAGTTTTTGAAAAAAGATAGCCAGCTGTACAATGTGCGCAATGAATATAATGGCGTGATCATAGAAAGCGGCCTGGCAGATAAGCAATTCTTTTATGGCAAAGGCGCAGGTGGCTTCCCTACCGCGTCTGCGGTGCTAAGTGATCTTTCAGCATTACGCTATAACTATAGGTATGAGTATAAAAAACTGCGTTATCAGCAACCTGCTGAGCTGAGCAATGATTTCTACCTGCGCGTATATGTGAGCTTTGATGCGCTCTTCCAGGTGCCACATGAAATATTTGAGCACATAGATGAATGGAGCAGCAATAACAGGCGTTGCAGCGTGGTGGGTATTATACACTTCTCAAAACTGCTGAATAACAGCTGGTGGAAACAGAACAATACATCACTGCTTGTATTGCCGGATGCAATAGTGCCATATACGCCTAAGAAATCTGTACAAAAAGAAAGAGAACTGGTATTTGCTTAAAAGCGTTCGGCCATACCAAGGCCAAACAAAGCATAATCATAAACAGCAGGATCATCCGGGTTCAATTCCCGTAAATGATAAGTGAGCTGCAGGGCATTCTGCCAGTTGGATTTAATGTTGTCGAGCAGGCCTAAGCGGTGGGCGACGCGCGCAACGTGCACATCCAGGGGGCAAACAAGCTGGCGTGGATTTAACTTTTTCCATATTCCAAAGTCTACGCCGCTTGTGTCCCTGCGGACCATCCAGCGCAGGTACATATTAATGCGTTTGCAGGCAGACTTTCGTGCGGGAGTAGAGATGTGCTTTATGGTACGCTCAGGATGCTCTATAGAAAAGAAGTAATTGTGAAAATGTATGAGCGCTTGCTCTACGGTATCTTCTTTATATCTTTTAGCAGGTACAAAAGCATCTTCTAATGAGTTGTGTTGCTTATAATGGTATTGCAGGAACTCTATAAAGTATAGTAAGTCTGTGGCATTGAAAGTGCGGTGTACAAAATGCACGAAAGGCTTTAAGTCAGTATCCTTGTGATGAAGAATAAAATCGTGCGGCTTATTGTCCATCCACTGCATCAGTTTTTTGCAGTTGTTGATGATAGTGGTGCGGTTGCCCCAAGCGAGCACAGCAGCAAATAAACCTGCAATTTCTATATCCTGCTTCTTTGTGAAGAGATGAGGTATTTGTACAGGGTCCTTTTCTATAAAGGCGGGCTGATTGTAGAGCTTTACTTTTTCGTCCAGTAACTTTTTTAGTGATTGTATGTTGAGCGGTTCATTGGCCATGCACAAAGAAATTAAGGTACAATAACCTTTTGCTTACCCGGCTCAATGCGGAACTCAATAGTGTTGTTGCATTCATGCGCGTCGCCATCTGTCTGCATCAGTTTTAGCTGGGGGTTGGAAACCACCACTCGCTTTGCACGGAAGTGCTGTACATAGCGGCTGCCTAATATTTTGCCTTGCGCTATACGCAATGCTAGCAAGCCACCAAATACTTTTGGAAAACGGCGAATGATAACTACATCCAGCAAACCGTCTGTCCAGCTGGCATTGGGTGCTATTTTGAAATCATAGCCGAACTGCTGGCCATTGGCTATATTTATAATGAAGGCGCGCTCTGCTATTTCTTTACCATCAATATTCATAGTAAAATGACGCTCCTTATACAACCACATGTATTTGGTAACAAGCCAGCTATACACTGCAAAACCACGGCGCAGACTTTTCGCAAATTTCTTGGAGATGAGCGCGTCAAAAGCTACACCTGCGTTACTTACGAACAGATGTTCATTTGCATAGGCAATATCCATATTAATAGACTTGCCTGTATTTATTACCTCAATGGCCTTGTTCACATCCAGTGGTATGCTTAATGTGCGTGCCATACCATTGCCGGAGCCCTTTGGTATTATAGCCAGTGCAGTATCGGTACCCTGCAGGCCACGCACTATATCATTCAGCGAGCCATCACCACCTACTGCCACTACTGCATAAGCGCCTTTGTCCGCAGCAGCACGAGCCAGCTCTATGCCAT
>JBQCEX010000378.1:0-3790 GCA_051959855.1 Flavipsychrobacter sp.
GGATTTCAATACCTATTTTTGGGCGCAAAGATACAGGAATACCTTTTCATGTCTAACCAGTTAGTGATTTATACAGATGGGGCTGCTCGTGGCAATCCTGGCCCTGGTGGTTATGGTGCTATATTAATGTGGGGCACTGCACGCAAAGAACTCTCACAAGGCTACAGGCGCACTACCAATAACCGTATGGAACTGCTGGCTGCAATAGCTGCATTACAGGAATTGAAGCGTGATGGCCTGGATATCACTATATATAGCGATTCAGCTTATATCGTTAATACTGTAGAAAAAGGCTGGCTGTTCGACTGGGCAAAGAAGGGGTATAAAGGCAAAAAAAATGCAGACCTTTGGGCACAATTCCTGGAATTATATAAAAAGCATCGCATCAAGTTCGTTTGGGTAAAGGGCCATGCATCTAATCCTTTCAACAATCGTTGTGACGTCTTAGCTACACAAGCTGCTGATAGCGGCAACTGGCTTGTAGATAAAGGTTACGAGGAAGGTTTTGGCCAGGAGCTTTAATGTAAGCTTGCCTGTTGCAATGCCATTGCTTCCCGCTTGCCATGTTTCTCATTATTCCAAACATTATCCAGGTCCCAAATAATCTGGTTCTTGAAATCTTCCTGGCGTACAGGGCAATTATGCAATGCACACAACTTGCATGAATAAGGCATACAGGCATCCACATGTATAAATAGCTCTACCGAGCTGCCAAAATGAGCCCGCACCATATCCTCCAGCGCATGTATTTCGCGTTCTGCATCTGATACACGATAATACCAGGGAATGGTCATATGGGTATCTATATGCATTACATCTCCATATTGTATTACACGCAGGTTGTGCAGATCTATCCATTGCGGCTTCCTGTTAGCCTGCAGCACTTTTATTACTTCGCGTAGCAGCTTCTCGTCTGCTTCATCCATTATACCGGCTATCGAACGCCTGAGTACTTTATAGCCCGTAACAATTATTATGCATGCAAATACTAACGCAACTACGCTATCCAGCCAGGTCCACTTGGTCAGATATACTAGCACCAAACCAATAACTATGGCTACGGTAGAATAAGAATCAGAAAGTAAATGTTTACCGGCTGACTCAACAATTAGTGAGCGGTTCTTTTTACCAGTCGTTACAGCATATCTGCCGTATATAAAGTTCAGGATACCGGTCCCTATAATAATGTAAATACCAATGTCCAGCTTATGTAAATGATGCTGTTTTTGCATCAATTTCTCTACTGCCTCATATATTATAAAGCAACCAGCTAATGCTATCAAAGCTCCCTCTACTGCTGAGGATATGAACTGTGCTTTGCCATGGCCATAAGGATGGTTTTCATCTCGTGGTTTTGCTGCCAGTATTACACTGTACAGGCCTATAAAACCAGTTATCACATTCACGATGCTTTCCATAGCGTCAGTAAGTATGGTAACTGAATGAGTGAGATAATAAGCCCATAGTTTGCCCACAAAAAGCACTACGGAAAGAATGGCGATATTACGTTGTATGCGAATGGGCATCAATAAAGCAACAATGAATTAGAAACCAGAGGCAACAAAGGTACGGCTTAGCCCTAAGCTGGTCAAAAATCTTAAAACATCCTTCTTACATAGCTTCCTGTGAGGCCAGACAAGCCGCCCGCTAAAGCCCCAATCAACACAGTAACAAGTACAAATAAAATATAATTGGGCAGATGGAATAATGCAGCCATTTTCTGTGACAATATGTGATTGTTAGCATTGTCTTTTACAATAGCTGTAACTGCCCAAAATAATCCTATCCCTGCAAAGCCGGCAAGAAATGCAGCAGCAGGTTTCAAGTTGAACAGTAGTGGTAATGCAAATGCAACGATTGTTATGGACCACCATGCCCAGTGCTCTTCTGCAAAAACAGACAGCAATGCAATTAATAATATTGAGATGAGTACGCGCATACTTTATGGCTCTAATGTCCAGGTATATTTTAGTTTACTATCGGTTTGCTTAGCTCTATTAGATAGAAAGAGTAATTTATAATATTTGCCTTCTACCCAGCTTGGCAAAAATGTAGCGTAATACTTGCTGCCAGGATTGCCCGATTGGCCGCCCGGATATACTCCATAAGCTTCTGTATTCTTGCTCAACTGTACTACCATTCTCCATGACGGGCCATGATTACTTTTAGCAGCATTCACTGTATTTTCCCAACCGCCGATTTTTAGATCGTCATAGCTGAAGGCAGGCAACTTGGCAAGATGTTCGACTGTTGTATTTTTCACTTTATACCATTCCATCCCTACAGTTCTTTGCAGTTTATTTACACTGTCTACAGTTTGCTTATAGCTTAGTTGTATGTTTTTAATCACATCACTTAAGCCTGTTTTCACTGTATCTGTATTCAGATATTGCTGCAGCATTTGCATGGTAAGTTCAGGTGTTGGCCATAATGCATCAGGTACTTTTTCAAAGCGTTTTTTCCAGAATGCAGCATACAAGCAGCTCCACCATACCTGGTATAGCGTGGCTGCTTTGCTTTCAGCATCCAGGCGATAATTCCATTTACGCAACTCATCTGCATAAGTCTGGGCGTTGCCACTAAGGTTAGCAGACAAGTGCTTAAGCATTACAGGCAATGTGTTTGCAGCCAGTATTGAGTATGTGTCATTCTGCAGCGCGAACATATCCTGAATAGTTGCAGCATGCAGGCTATCCAGCACCTGATTGATGCGCCAGGCCCTGAATTCATAGAAATAGCCGTTATACCAATAAGGGTAAATGCTGTCTGTTACAGTTTGATTGGCAGAGCAAACAAAACCTTGTGCAGGGTTAAGAACATGAGGGTTCTCGCGCATGGGTATTAGCTGCCCCCATGCTGTGCTGCTAGTAGCACCATTCATTATATACCGGCCCTGCTCTTTCCATTTATTCACAAATTGTCCTTGTCCCCATATAGCTATATTACCTGCCTTATCTGCATATGCCATGTTCTGTCCGGGGCATTCAAAATGCATAATTGCGTCCATAAACTCCGTATAGCTATGTGCACGGTTTAACATATACAGACTCAGCAATTCGTTTGTTCCGCGATGCGCCATCCAGCATAGCGCCATAGGCGTTTTTATATCTCCCGGTCCAGGAAAATGTTCATCGTAGATCACAGGGCCCTGAATGGTATAATTAATTTTGTCAAGCACAGTATCGCCTCCTTTCACAGCGATCTTCTCAATTTTAACTTTAAATGGCACTTGCTTGTTGTTGTACCAATACGCCACAGCATCGCCCGATGCGGGCCTGACAGGCTTTATAGCATAAAAATCTTTTACATCCCTGTAGTTATTGGTAAAACCCCATGCTATGCTGTCATTAAAGCCTATTACTATGCCTGGCGCACCGGGTAGTGAAACACCATATACATTCATATCCGGTGTTTGCAATTGCATTTCGTACCAGAGCGATGGCATATTTAAGCCCAGGTGCGGATCATTGCATAGTATCGGGGCACCACTTTTTGTTTTAGCACCGCTCAGCACCCAGTTATTGCTCCCCTTCCCTTCCGTTTCTTTATGTATCCCTGCCAGGCCATTTGCGCTAAAGTGCCACCAGATAGAATCTAAAGGAGCATCAGGAATTTTTAACGAAGGGGCTTCAAATGGCGTACCTGCTGGTATTACTGGTCTGCTGTCTTTTATTCGTTCAGGAAATAACAGATCAAATTCTCCTTCAGGCAACATATCTCTTAAAAAAGTAAGCGGGATATCTTCTGTATAACCTGTAAGATCATCAGCCATATATTTAAGTAATAAGGC
>JBQCEX010000379.1:0-3507 GCA_051959855.1 Flavipsychrobacter sp.
TACCATCCTCCTCCATTTTTATCACCCCAAAGCGACTGGTTGCCTGTATGGCTGTCATAGTGCATATTTTGCCACTTTCCTTATGGAATTTCACCAATTCGTCCAGGTTTACATCACATACACCATCGCCATAAGTGAGCATAAAGGTTTCATTACCTATATAAGGCAACACTCGCTTTAACCTGCCTGCCGTCATAGTATCAAGCCCGGTATCTATCAGTGAAACTTTAAAAGGTTCTGCAAAGTTATTGTGCACCTCCAGGCTATTAGTTGACAGGTCCACAGTTATATCAGCATTATGAAGGAAATAATTGGCAAAGTATTCCTTTATCATCCAGCCCTTATAACCCAGGCATATAATGAATTCAGTATGGCCATAAGCTGCATATATTTTCATTATATGCCACAATATAGGTTTACCGCCTATCTCTATCATTGGCTTAGGTCTCAGGGATGATTCCTCTGATATGCGTGTGCCGCGTCCACCGGCAAAAATGACAACCTTCATTCAGAAGTATGATTTTTAATACTATAGGCAACAAAAATAACAGAACTAACGGAGATAAGAAGGATTAGCCCGTTAATTAAAGTTATTCCCTAATTTTTCATCTGGCAAAAGCATTATATATCAGTTAATGGTTGGCTTAGAGTTAATTGCTTCGCCTCACATATCGCGCTCTCAGTATATGGTACGCTGCAATACATGTCACCGTCAATCCATATCCGAGGTACATTTGCATACTGTCTCTTTTAGAAAACATAAGTGCAAATACCAGGAATGCCATAGCCAAAGGATACAATATGCCTATATAGAGCCAGTTCTTATCCACTTTTTTGTTCTTTAGCGTAGCCTTCATTTGTTTCATCGCCAATTGGTTTGCTTTTATATAATCCAGGTTTTCCTCGCGTTTTCTTGCCCTTACAAACGTTTGCCCTACGCCCAAAATACCGAACGCAATCAACAACCCGGATAACCATGCAAACCCTGGCCGGTTTAACTCTATATTTCTATATAAGACAGCTGTAAATAGGCAGATAAGCGCAGTATCACAGATATAGGATATAGCTAATCCTGTTCTTGTGTAAACCCAACCTAAATATTTGTCTTTATTCATAATTGACAGCTTGCAAACAATAGCTAATATAAACAATCAAAATGATTACTTATTAATACTAAAACTACCTGGTATATTGAAAGGGTAATCCTGGTCAACGTCAAAGTCAGCCTTGTTAAAACTCATGTCCAGCATATATTCCTGGCCATTATTCTGTATATGCACAGTCCTGTCTTCTGAAAATTTGCGACCATCTACACTGGTATAGTTATCATATTGGCTTATGCCCTGGGGCCCATTTATGTTACGTGTATGCATCTGGCCGCTACGCATAGTGCTATCAGGCTTGTTGTAGGTTATTTGCTGTACGTAGCTATTATCCTCCACCTGTATGGTCCACGCATTGCCGATGTCATTAGCATCAGTAATATGGCCGGAATGCACTAAGGCATTGCCCACTATAAAATTTTGCAACATCCGGAAGTTGACAGGTACAGGTAAAATCTTTACAGCCTGGCTCATGGGCATGATGGTGGCTTCCTTGTTCAGGTAGTTGATCATCTTGATAGTATCAGGAGTTATCAGAACACGGGCAACCTGTACTATGCCCTCCAAAGCGGTAATATTTACCCACATGACACTATCTCTCATTATGCGGAAATGAGCAGTGAATTCCTGCTTCATGGAGGGACCCTGGTAGAACATTTTCGCTTTGCCGGTGAATGTTCTGTATTGCAGTTCTTTATTCCACACACTGCCCAAGGCATCCATAAGCTGCTGCTTTTCCGGAGTGATGACCGGAGGATGTACTACGACTTTAGGGGCTGTAGTATCAGACAGTGCCTTCTTTAATACTTCTTTCTTTTCTTTCTTTTTGAAACTTCCTATTCTGAAGGTTTTACAGGCTGATATATTCACGAGTAACACTATCGCCAGCAAACCTGTAATCCAATATTTATTCATACAACTTTCTCTCTTGTATTTGTTTATCTATCTGCGGGTTCACGCTACCTTTCTCCTTAGCTTTTTGCCAAAGCTGAACCGCCTTGTCTATATTATTCAATCTGTAATAAACAGCGCCTAAATGCTCATAAAGGGTTGCATCTGCATTGGCGCCATCTACATCTATAGCTTTTTGAATGTAGTCTTTCGCATCGTTATATTTTCCCTCTTTATACAATATCCAGCCGTAAGTATCGAGGAAAGTGGATGTATTGGGCTGTATCTGTAAAGAGCGTGCAGACATCTTTTCCGCCTCTGACAAGCGCACATTACGTTCAGAAAGGTAATAAGCGTAGTTGTTTAGTACAGTAGCATTGTCGGGGGTGAGGCGTAAAGCATGTTCAAAAGCAGAATCTGATAAAGCAGCCTGTTTGGTCGTGTTATAGACATCTCCCAGTACGGAATACATTTGTGACAACAATGCAGTATCATCCTCCGGCTGTAAGTCTATGGCACGGTTAAATGCCTTTATCGCATCCTGATAGTTGTTCTTATTCAACTGGCCTACACCGTAGAAGTAATGTACAATTGCCTGATTAGGGAATAAACGCATGGCTTTATCAGAATAGCGTATCAGAGAATCAGCGTCCTTTTTATCTGAGTACATGCTCAGCAAGCGCTGCCATACATAGAACCTGGAAGGATCTGCAGCGATAGAACGCTTGTACTGTTCGGCAGCTTTATTATACTGATTATTGATAGCCAATATTTCGCCATACATGGCCAGTACCTGCGCATTATCTTTGTGCTGTACTACCAGCTGTTCCACCAGCGTAAGTGCTTCTTTTTTCTTGGTATCATCAGTTCCCAGGCCCTGCAGGTAAGGCAGCAATATACTCAGCTGGGTCTCAGCATCCAGACCTTTGTTGGTAATAACCTTTCGTACGTACTCATTATAATGTACCGTATCCCCGACCCTAAGGTAGTGCTGCGCTAAGCCCAGCTGTATAGAAGGATCGCCGGGCAAGCTATGCAACGCCTGATCATACAGCTTTAATGCCTTAGCATATTCTTTATTGTTATCATAAAGTTCGGCCAGTATAATGTAATACTTTCCTTGAGTAGGATCGAGCGCTATGAGCTGATTAATAATCTGAGCAGAGCTATCCAGCATACTCATTTTGCGAAAGAGCTGCTCTTTGTGAATAAGAAGATCTTCATCCGGCCCTATTTTAATAAGGGCGCGATTCAATAGATCAATAGCTTCAGCATATTTGCCGGCACGCTCATATTGCAAGGCAGCATTATTGAAATCATCACCATTGCGATCCTTTCTTTCTGCTACTTGCTTGAGAATAGCTGCAGCTTCGTCATACTTGCCCCTGTCTGATAGTACACTTGCGAGCATTTGTTTGTAGAGATAGTTTGACGTATCTAATGCAACCGCTTTTCGCATAAAGTACTCTGCGCTATCTGTGCGGCTTTGACGCATTTCTATGCGAGAGAGTTC
>JBQCEX010000380.1:0-3702 GCA_051959855.1 Flavipsychrobacter sp.
TGATCGGCGTAGTGTTCCACTACGTCGCATCGGTAGCCAATCTCCTGATTGGCGTCACCATTAACTTCTTTCCAGTTGATTGTCGATGCCTTAAAATGAAACTAAGCGAAACATTTTTTATTTTTAGTAACAATAAATATCGCTCGTGAGCCAAATCACAAAATTTATAACACCATTAAAGCTAACAATAGCCTATTTGTTGTTTGTAATTTTTTATTTGATCAAATGCAATAGAAATGACCCAAGCACAATAGGTTGGGCATATATATTTGCAGCAGCATTATTTTTATTTGCGCTCGTTATTTTAGGGGTAGATCGTTTACTTATACGATATGTAAAAAGCAAAGCTGCCTTCTGGATTATGCAAATTATACTGTTCTTAGTATTAGTATGGTTGTTTATTAATGAAGGCTTACCTGGTCGATTGTAAACTAATTTACCCACTGGTTCAAGCGTCATCGCTTGAACCATATATTGCCGCAAGACAAGTAAGCATAATGTTCCTTCCCAGCGGATGAAACCCTCATAGTTGCTAACAATTTCTAATTACCGCAAATGCGTGCTACATTAGTATTAATGGAATATTACAAAATAGCCGGGCCATTATCTTTATTCCGACAAATAGCAGCGCTCAAGAGGGCTGAATTTTTAACCCGAGCAATAGCTATGAATAAAACATTATTAATACTTGCTGTTTTGCTGTTGTGTATGAATGCATCCTTCGCTCAGAAATCACATGCGAAGATGAAAGTAAATTCCCATCCTACAGTTCCGCAGTACAAATTAGTCGTCTATGCTGAGGATTATGCCTTAGCTTATACACTCGAATATATATTGACAGAAGATAGCCTGAAAATTGTCAATAAAGCTGAGCTTGTAGGCGAGAAGGATTCTATGTTTTTTCAAAAAGCGCTCAGCACAAGTCCTAGCCTGAAGAAGATAGTTAATGCAGACATGGACAAACTGAAAACAAATTATAGTACTCCATGCGTTCGGGATGGCTCGCAGGTTACGGTTATTTTTGCCAGGGGAAATAAATCTAAAATAGTTCATCTGAGCAATTATTATCAGCCTGACATTGGCTCTATCATTGAATTGATTAATAGCCTTGTACCGCAAAAGTTTACGATATGGTATGATAAAAAAGAACTGACCGAAACAATGAAACGTTGCTATATAACTAAATAGTATGGCCTCCCTGCCAGTGCTCTTCACCAACAAGCCCTGATCGGCGTAGTGTTCCACTACGTCGCATCGGCAGCCAATCTCTTGATTGGCGTTACAATTTAACCCACCCATTGACTTCCCCGGCGGGTCTTCCGATAGGCGACCCGCCGGCATCAAGGCGCTGAAGCCAAATGAACGTGTTTATGCTTCTTTAAAGAGAAACCTTTTATAATGGCCATTCATCCTTTGTAGCCTTCTCACTAACAGCTCGCCATACACCACCGCATTTTTTAATTTTTAATTTTTCATTTAAAATGTGGACATCTTTTCTTGGAAACCGCCCATCGCTAATAGTATCTTGCATACATCAGCTAATCGGCTAATCACTACATCAGCTAATTGGCCACGCTCTTTGACACTGCTGTAAACCCTTTTTCCGGTCGGAAGATTTTTCCAATCACCGGAAATTCCACCTGCAATCCGCTACAGGCAAGCACCGCTATTTTCCGCCACCGGAAAAAACCGGAAATTTCCGGTAAATCGTAATATTTCCCCTCTTGAGAGGGGTGAGGGGTGTGTTCCACTCGCGTACAAAACTCCCATGTCCAATAAATGCGACATTTTGTAACCTTTTTGCGTAGTTCTGCCCATCAATGTTACTTTTGGTAAAATCCGCATAAGTCAATAGCAGCAATGCTTCTGCTGGTTTTTACCAGGTAAAACCTCCCAAAACAAAAAAATGTCGCAATGGGACATTCTGAAGAACAGGAAACAAAAAAGCCCCAAGTGTAAAAACATTCAGGGCTATTGATATCCTCAGAAATTTACTACTTGCCAAATTTCTTCTTCAGCAGGCTTAAGGCATCGTTCATGTTCATGCCTGCCGTATCAGGTTCTTTCTTCCTGTCTTTATTGTGTGGCTTGCCCTGTTGCGGACGTTCACGTTTTGCCGGTGCCTCTTGTGCTTGCTTTATAGATAAAGAGATACGCTTGCGTGCTACATCTACCTCCATCACCTTCACCGTTACCTTCTGGTTCAGCTTCAGTGCTTCGCTTGGGTCGGTAATATAGGTATGAGATATTTCAGATACATGCACCAGGCCGTCTTGCTTCACACCTATATCCACAAAAGCGCCAAAGCGGGTAATATTGGTAACGATACCAGGTATCACCATGCCGGGCTTCACATCCTCGATCCCAAAGATCTCGGCAAATTCAAATTGTTGTGCCTCACTGCGTGGATCAAGCCCTGGTTTCTTAAGCTCATTGATGATGTCTCGCAATGTATGCTCACCCATAGATTCACTGATGTACTTACGGAAGTCTATTTGCGACAATAGAGATTCATTGCCTATCAGCTTTTGCACATCTACACCCAGGTCTTCGGCCATCTTGGCTACTACCTCGTAGGTTTCGGGGTGCACGGCGCTAGCATCCAGTGCATTATCGCCATCTGGTATGCGCAGGAAGCCGGCGCACTGTTCGTAAGCCTTGTTGCCCAGTCGCGGTACCTTCATTAGTTGCTTGCGGTTCGAGAATTTACCAACTTCCTTACGGTAGTTGATAATATTCTCCGCAATAGATGGACCGATACCCGATACATAGCTAAGCAAGTGCTTGCTCGCAGTATTCAGGTTCACGCCCACAAGGTTCACGCAGCTTACCACTGTCTGGTCCAGCTTCTCCTTCAGGCGCACCTGGTTCACGTCATGCTGGTACTGGCCTACACCTATGCTCTTGGGGTCTATCTTCACCAGCTCTGCAAGTGGGTCCATTAGCCTGCGGCCAATGCTCACCGCACCGCGTACGGTAAGATCATAGTCCGGAAACTCCTCACGACCAATCTCTGACGCCGAGTAGATAGAAGCACCATCTTCGTTCACCAGGAATATAGGTTTTCCAAGATTCAGCTTCTTTATGAATTGCTCTGTTTCGCGCCCCGCTGTACCATCGCCTATGGCTATGATCTGTACGTCGTATTGCGCCACCAGACCACGTATGCGGTGCTCCGCATCCTGCAGCCTGCCCGGTTCATGTATGTATATCAGGTCTGTCTTTTGTAGCTCGCCGCTTTCATTCAGGCATACCACTTTGCAGCCGCTACGGTACCCGGGATCTATCGCCAGCATACGCTTGCCGCCCAACGGGGAGCTAAGGAGCAATTGGCGCAGGTTCTCTGCAAATACGGCTATTGCTTCTTCATCCGCCTTTTGCTTTAGTGCCATACGGAACTCGCTTTCAAGGCTCGGCTGCAGCAGGCGCCTGTAGGCATCCTTAACCGCACGCTGCAATTGCGCTGTAGTATCGTTCTGCTTCTTAATGAATAGCTGCTCCAGCATTTGCAGGGTAGCTTCCTCATCCGGTGCAATGTTCATGCGCAGCACACCTTCCATAAAGCCGCGCAGCACAGCCAGTATCCTATGCGAAGGAACTTTGGATATAGGTTCGGAGAAATCGAAGTAGTCTTTATACTTAACGCCTTCTGTTTCCTTATCTGCAAGCACCTTGCTCTGCAGTGTGGCACTATCTTCAAAT
>JBQCEX010000381.1:0-4097 GCA_051959855.1 Flavipsychrobacter sp.
TTTATACACACCTGCCCTTCAATGCCTATCTTTGAATGATAAATCTGTTTCTGAATGCAAGCAAAACGTCCGCAGGACACTTTTGTGATAATGTCTGAGCTGGTATTGCCAAACGATACCAACACTTTAGGCAACCTGATGGGTGGCCGCCTGATGCACTGGATGGATATAGCCGCAGCTATTTCTGCTCAAAAACATTGCAGCTGCCCCGTAGTTACCGCTTCGGTTGATAATGTTTCGTTTGCCAACCCTATAAAGCTGGGCAACCTGCTGACGATAGAAGCAAAGCTGACAAGGGCTTTTACTTCTTCTATGGAGGTGTACCTGCGTGTATGGGGCGAAGATCTTTCGGCACAATACAAGTACTTATCGAACGAAGCATATATGACCTTCGTAGCGCTGGACCCCAACGGCAGGCCGCGCAAAGTACCTGAGATACAGCCGGAAACAGACCTGGAAAAAAGAATGTTTGATGATGCATTGCGCCGCAGGCAGGTGCGCCTGATATTGGGTGGCAAGATGAAGCCGGAAGATGCAGGCGAGCTGCGCTCGATGTTTATTAAGAATAATGATTAAAAAGACAGACTAACAATGGTATTAGACCGTAAAACACCACCCCGCATACATGATGCAATAGAATTTGAATATAAGTTGCCACCCATCACTGAGGCTAAGCTGGATAATGGTTTGCCCCTGTATTGGCTGAATGCCGGTGTGCAGGATGTAGCAGAGATAGACTGGGTTTTTCCCGCAGGAATATGGTATGAGCAAAAGCAATCAATAGCACAGGCTGTTGCCGGCCTCATAAAGAATGGCACGTCTAAGCGTACAGCCCACCAGATACATGAAGCGCTGGAATTTTATGGTGCCAATCTGAAGGTGAGTACAGGAAATGATTTTTCAACCATCACACTTTACTCACTTACCAAACATTTGCCTCAGCTGCTGCCTATAGTATATGAAATAATAACAGATGCTACCTTCCCGCAGGAAGAAGTAGAAATACATAAGCGCAATGCCATGGACCGCCTGATGGTAAGCCTGAGGCAATGCGATTTTGTAGCCAACCAGCGTATAGATGCTTTGCTTTTCGGCGAACAGCATCCTTATGGTCGCTACTCAAAAAAGGAAACTATAGAAGCCATCACTAGGGAAGACCTGGTTGCCTTCTATAAAAGTCACTATGACTTGTCAAGAGTGAAAACCTTTTTGTCAGGCAATGTGGGCGCAGCTGAGGTAAAAAGCCTGAACGAGGTATTCGGTAAAGCAGCCATATCAGCAAATCCGCTTAGCCAGCCAAGTTATAGCATACAGGAAGCGCCTGAGAAAAAACATAACCTGCTGAACGATCCTAACGGTGTGCAGGGAGCTATACGCATAGGCCGCATATTTCCTAATCGCCACCATCCTGATTTTGCACCAATGGTAGTGCTGAATACTTTATTCGGTGGTTATTTTGGTTCAAGGCTCATGAGCAATATTCGTGAGGATAAAGGATATACTTACGGCATATACAGCTCTATGTCTCCTTTTATTAATAGCGGTTCCCTCATCATACATACCGAAGCGGGCCGCGATGTGCTGGAGGCAGCTGTAAAAGAAATATACCATGAGATGGATGTGCTATGCAGTGAAAAAGCCGGTGAAGAAGAAATACTATTGGTAAAGAACTACCTGTTAGGCAATATGCTTGGCGACCTCGATGGTCCTTTCTCCATCATGCAGCGCTGGCGTACGCTGATACTCAATGATATGACAGAAGCAAACTTCAACCGTAATGTACAGGTATACAAGAGCATAACTGCTGACGAACTGCTGGTGCTCGCGCAAAAATATCTGCGTTCAAATGATTATCATGAAATAGTAGTAGTGTAAAAACGAAACCTATATATATGAGAAAGGCCCCGTACGGGGCCTTTTATTATTACCTACTAATAGGGGGTAGAATAACTAAATAAAAACGACAAGCACAAGACATAAGAGAATACCTGCGAAGAACAGGTTCTTAATAAGGATATCATTATTCACTACATGATTGCTGTATGCTTTTTTCACAGTAGTGGTATTGATGGCTGCTGCGTTGCTATTATTTATAGAGAGTAACATGTGCTTTGTTTTTATCGTTATTGACAGTACAAAGATGCAACGCCAGACCACCGTGCAGAAATATTTCAAAGTGCTTAACATCAGTTTTAAAACCACTTAACGATGCCTTTATAAACGTTTAACAACCAATTAATAAACACTAAATAAATACAGGTTTTAAACGGTATTTTTCATAAGTATAAAAGCGATAATATTTTTCTAATCATTCGTTAAGCATCTGTAAAAAAGTTGTTAACCGCTTTTTTTTGCTTGTCTTTCAGACGGGATACTTACACTTTTACAACCCCAACCAAAAAAACTATCCTTATGGTACTAGAATTAGCTCATGAAGTGTACAGGTCTAAATACCAAAAGACATTGGCTCAAGACCAGTTTTTTGCTTACCTGCAAAATGGAATAGAGCTGCTAAAGGCAGACACATTGGGTAAAACAAGCGATACCCTGCAAATGATAGCCATGAACATAGCCATGGAATACAATATGCAGGTGATGATGCGAGAGTTACTGCAATAATTCTTCTATATATATAGAAATGAAAAAAGCAGGTGGAAACCTGCCTTGTAATGGAAGTATTATATAAGGTTAGCAGTTATCTGCCCGCGTGGTGGAACTACGACACTAAGCTACTTAATAGCCGCTAGCTACCCTGGTTTGATACCTTAAGTAATTATTATTTAAATATTAACTGGTCTAACTATTTAATGTTTAGGCTTCAGGGAAGCATGCATTATGGATGCCTTCCCAAACTCCAGCAATTCCTTAGGCGGATAATAGCCCATTGTACCATTAATAATGTCGCCATCCTCACTCAACACTATCAGGGTGGGATATCCCTGCACGCTGAATTTATTAGCAAGCATTACACCATCACCTACTTCGCCATCAAATGATGCGTTCACAAAATGCTCATTAAAATAGTCGGCGACTTCCCGGTTAGTAAAGGTTTTCTTTTTCAGCATTTTGCAAGGCCCGCACCAGCTGGCATATATATCCAGGAAGATAGGCTTGTGTTCTTCTTTGGCCTTGGCCAGTACTTGTTGCCAATTGCTTTCATAAAACTGAATGCCTTCACTCTTGTCACCTTTATCTCCTTTAGCCGCTATTTTAAAGGAAATAAGCGCTGCAAGAACAAACACTACAGCAGTGGATATAAATACGATCTTTTTCATTTGCATGTTTTTACAATTGTTCTTTTACTCATCACCGGTTGGTACTATGGCGCTTGTTTCCACCATTAGCATCACTGTTTTTTTGGGCGCCCTTGGCCGGTGCATTACGCCCTTGGTTATGGTAGTGCCTTGCATGGAGTTCAGCTCTATAGTCTTGTCTTCCAGGTCTATTAATAGCTGGCCCTCCAGTACAAAGAAAAATTCATCATCGTCATCGTGTTTATGCCAGTGAAATTCACCCTCTACTATTCCTATTCTCACTACACTGTCGTTTACCTGGCTTAGTGTCTGGTTAAACCATTTTTCTTTATTGGCTGCCACCACTGCAGGAACATCTATCAGCTCCAGGTGCGGAAATTTTACATCAAGGTTAATGTTGTATACAGTTTCGTTTTCCATATATGGCGATTGAGCACTTTAAATATACGAATTAGCATCTATTTTAGATGAACCATTAACCCTGGAGGTACACTTGTTATATATTATTTAACAGGGATAAATAAAACCGCAATAGCCAGTTTATCGTTTATAGAAACAAAATAATCCCCACTTTTGTTATGCGATATTTAAATGTCTTAATATTTACCTGCTGCACAATGTTGTTTGCGCAATGTTCTGAAGCACAAAAGAATAGATCTATGTCAGAAGAGCATAAAAACAATCCTTACTACTCACGTACCGATACTAATCACCTGCATGTAAGCGATGCAGAGTGGAAAAAGATATTGCCGCATGATGTATATGATATAGCAAGGAATAAAGGCACCGAGTGGGCATTTACAGGCAAGTACTGGAATACGGATGTGCGCGGTACTTATTACT
>JBQCEX010000382.1:0-2977 GCA_051959855.1 Flavipsychrobacter sp.
AAGAACAGGCAGTCATCAAAGTGTTGAACCATAAAGAGAAGCGGTCCACACGCAACATGTTATTAAAGAAAGGATGTGGCTCAGTAGCGGGTGTAACGGTCATATCATAGATATTAACCCCCAGCAGCACGAACAGCAACACAGTAGCTAAAGCCACTATGCTTTTCTTGTTCTTCACCATGATGCTGGCAAACATCATAATGATACCCAGTATTGTAGCAGCAATAATTGCCTTCATGTTTATTCAGTCAAAAAGTTAATAGTCAATAATCTTTACTTAACCAGCATATTTGTTACACCCGATGTCATATCCAGCAATGGCTGCGGATATACGCCCAGGAATAATATTAACGCTATTATTATAGCCAGCCCCAGGTATTCATTTGCACTCAGGTCTTTAGCTATCACCATTTCAGTGGGGTTGCCATACGCTGTGCGCTGCACCATATTCAGTGTATATACAGCACCGAATATGATACCTAAACCTGCCACCACCGTGAATGTGATATGATATGGCGATGTGCCCTGGAACAAACCATTGAACAACATAAACTCACCCACGAAACCATTAGTAAGCGGTAGTGCAATATTGGCCAGTGAAATAATAACCAGTGCTATAGCCATTTTAGGCGCTGTGCTTGCCATACCACCCAGCTTGGTCATATCGCGGGTGCCCCAGCGGTTTTCTATCATGCTTACAATAAGCCACATGCCGGTGATGTTAATACCGTGATTGAACATCTGCACCATAATACCATGCATACCTACATGGCTGCCGGAGAATGCCGCAGCACACATAAGGCCCATGTGGGCGATAGATGAATAAGCGACCAGGCGTTTTAAATCTGTCTGTACAATGGCAATGAGGGATGCATATACAATACCTATGATACACAATATCACCACCGTATCAGACCAGAAGGCTACGCCATCCGGCAGTACAGGTAACAACCAACGCAGTACAGCAAACAAACCCATCTTCACCATCAGCGCACTTAGTATAATAGTTACCGGTGTTGGCGATTGCTCGTAAGTATCAGGCTGCCAGGTATGGAACGGGAATATCGGCATCTTGATAGCAAAGGCTATGAAGAGCAGGCAGAACAACCATTGTTGTGTCTGTGGCGGCAGCGATGCACCTGCACGCACTATGTCAGGCCATGCATAGCTGTTAATACCTTGTGTTTGTAAAGACAGGTATATCAGGCCGGCCAGCATCATAAGGCTGCCAACGAATGTATAAACAAAGAATTTGAAGGTAACAGGTATGCGCTTTTCGCCACCCCACTGCGAACACAGGAAGTAAACAGGTATCAGCGCTAATTCCCAGAACATATAGAATACCAGCGCATCATAAGCAAGAAATACACCCATCAGGCCCGTTTGTGAAAGCAGCATCAAGCCATAAAATGCACCTGGCCTGTCAACAGATTTATTCCAGTTGCTGATCACCACTACCAGCATCACAATTGCTGTAAGCAGGCATAGCATACTGCTCATGCCATCACCCGCCAGACTGAACTGAGTGCCCAGCATTGGTATCCAGGGCATGCTCCAGTAGGTAGGCGTGCCGCTGCCCATACTCACATATACAGCCACTGCCAGGGTAAGCAACGAGCTCACTAAGGCAAGCCCCTTCGCCCCTTCGCCCTTTATTGCGAAACTGAGGACACCTGCCAAAAAAGGAATTACTATCAGTAATAATAATATCATAACGCTATTGCTATGCTCATTTAAATTTTAATCCAGAAAAATCCCAGCGCAAACAGTATCACAATACCGATCACCATTACAAAAATGTAGGTACCTACCTGTCCATTTTGCAATAGTCTTATACGGTCACTGCTCCAGCGCACCAGTTTGCCTACACCGTTCACTATTCCATCTATACCTGATCTTTCAGCAAAGCGATCAAGCAACCTGCTTAAGCCAGCCAGCGGACGAACGATCACGGCATCATACAGCTCATCTACATACCATTTGTTTTCAAGTGCTTTTGCAACACCTGTATTAGGTACAAAGTTTGGTTTCTTAGTCCTGGCATATGCTACAACTATCATCACTACTGCCAAGCCTACAGATAAACCCATTAGCATCCATTCTGTAGCAGGAGCAAAATGATGTTCGCCTGCATTGCTTACTACAGGGCTCAGGTAAGCCGCCAAAGCATGATGTTCGCTTATCACTTCAGGCAATCCCACATAACCACCTATTATTGATAATATGGCCAGAACGATCAGCGGAAATGTCATTGCAGCAGGGCTCTCATGCAAGTGATGTTTTTCTTCTTCTGTGCCACGGAACGTGCCGGTGAACGTGAGGAAGTACAAACGGAACATATAGAACGCCGTCATCATTGCAGCAAAAGCAGCCAGGTAATACAGCACAGGATTGTGTGCATAAGCCATTGCCAGTATTTCATCCTTTGAGAAGAAGCCCGAGAAACCTGGAATACCTGATATAGCCAGGCAACCTATCAGGAAGGTGATCTGCGTTATACGCATGTACTTACCCAGGCCGCCCATTTTTCTTATATCCTGCTCACCGCCCATAGCATGTATCACACTACCAGAACCAAGGAACAGCAGCGCTTTAAAAAATGCGTGTGTCATTACGTGAAACACAGCAGTAGTGTAAGCGCCTACACCCAGTGCCAGGAACATAAAACCCAGCTGACTAACTGTGGAGTAAGCAAGCACTTTCTTTATATCGTATTGTTTTATAGCTATAGACGCAGCCAGCAATGCAGTCGCCAGGCCTATCACTGTTACCAATGTTTGCGCCATTGGTGCCAGGTTATACAGGGCACTGCTGCGGGCTATCATATAGATACCTGCAGTTACCATCGTAGCAGCATGTATCAGTGCAGATACAGGTGTAGGACCCGCCATCGCATCAGGTAGCCAGGTGTACAAAGGTATCTGGGCACTTTTACCCATAGCGCCTATAAAGAGGCATATCGCTATCCAGTTATATG
>JBQCEX010000383.1:0-3269 GCA_051959855.1 Flavipsychrobacter sp.
ATCAGGGGTCACGGTATTCCTGAAGCGATGGAACAAATTTTAGTGAATCAAAGTAAAATAAAGCCAACCATCACTTACCTGAAACCCATATCATCAGCCATCGCTATAGGCAGCGGCGGCCCATTTGGTGCTGAAGGTCCAATTATAGCAACGGGTGGTGCATTCGGTTCACTTACCGGGCAGATCATGAAGATCACTTCCAGCGAACGTAAGATAATGCTGGCCGCTGGTGCCTGTGCAGGTATGGCCGCTATATTCGGCTCACCGCTTGCGGCTGTATTATTAGCCATAGAGTTGTTACTATTTGAGTTCTCGCCACGTTCTATAATACCTGTTGCATTGTCTTGTGCTACGGGCGCAGCGGCGCACTATGCTTTATTTGGCTCTGAGTCTGTATTTGCCATGCCTGCTATTCCGGAGCCTACAAGTATGGCCATGATGGTGTATGTATTGTTGGGTGCTATAATAGGTGTGGCTGCAGCGCTGGTATCAAAAGGTGTTTACCTGGTAGAAGACCTGTTTGAAAAGCTGCCCATACACTGGATGTGGTGGCCCGCAATAGGCGCCATTGCAGTGGGTGTGGTTGGTTATTTTGCGCCGCGTACGTTAGGTGTAGGTTATAATAATATCAGCGATCTGCTGACCGGTAATCTTCCGATACAAATATTGCTCATGTTGTGCTTTATGAAATTCCTTTCATGGGTTATTTCACTGGGTAGCGGCACATCAGGCGGTACACTGGCGCCGTTGCTTACGATAGGTGGTGCCTTTGGTGGTCTGCTGGGCACAGCAACGCTGGCCATATTCCCCGGCAGTGAGATAAATATAATGACCTGTGTGCTAATAGGTATGGCAGCTATGTTTGCCGGTGCCTCACGCGCATTGCTCACCTCTATCGTGTTTGCATTAGAAACGACTATGCAGCCACATGGTTTATTGCCATTGCTAGGTGCTTGTACAGCAGCTTATTTTATCTCTTTCTTCCTGATGAAAGGAACCATCATGACAGAGAAAATAGAACGCCGTGGTGTATTTGCCCCGCACTCTTATGAGCCGGATGTGCTGCAAAGTGTAACAGTAAAGGATGTGTGCGAAGAGGAAGCAAAGCTGCTGAATGAGAACACTACTATAGGTGAAGCAAGGGAATGGATAAAAACACATGCACTGGAGCAAGGGCAAACTACCGCATTCATAGTAGCAGATGCAGCAGGCAATTATAAAGGCATAGTGAACCGCAGCCTGCTATTTGACAAACAGCGAACTGATAATACTATAGTGGGTGAGCTGATAGGGAACAATGTTCCATACATCTACGAATATAACAGGCTGAGCATAGCCATAGACATAATGGACCGCTACAATACGGATGTACTGCCTGTAGTAACGCATGACAAGGATAGAAAGGTGATTGGGGTGCTATCGCACAAAGCTATCTTTATGGCCTACCGCAAACGCAGGAATGACGAGCAAATAAATAAACCACCAATATCGCTCAGCTCCCGCAGAATAAGTATTTTAATGAAAGGAAATGCATAAAATATAAAAAGGCGCTCATTGAGCGCCTTTTTATATTTAAATAATGTTCTGCTATTAAGCACCAGCTGCAAAAGTGCCCAGTACCACCCCCGCAAACAGAATGATGAGCGCATAAAAGATAAGTACAATGATAGTAAGTATACCAATATACTTATACATTGATTTCTGGTATCTCAAAGCATCATTTAAATGTGTTTGGCTATTGCCGTTTATAGCCGTTTTCATGTTGGACGAAAACTTAGACAAAGCAAACACAGGATAAAAATATAAAACTGTAAAAATGATAAATGTTATACCTCGCAAAGCACCAGTTATGCCTCTACCTCCATAACCATTAGGCATAGACATAGAGGGCATCAGAGTGATTAAAAATAAGCCCAGCAAAAAAAGCAAGCCAATAGCTATGAACCCTAAAATAGCCATGAACTTTGTCCATCGTACAGTTTCAAGCAGGTATGCTTTGCCTACGTGGTCAATTGCAAGTTGATTATTTTCTTCTGGGGTAAACATAGTGGTAAATTAATAGTTAGCAATAATATTAATAAGCTCTTGCAAATAAAACACGTTGTGCTGAAGGGTTTCCGGTTAGCACGCATTTGCCAGCCTCTTGTTCATTATTCAGCGGTATGCAACGTATGGTGGCTTTAGTGAGCTCCTTTATCTTTTCTTCCGTTTCAGGCGTACCATCCCAATGCGCTGAGATAAAACCGCCTTTCTCATCCAATATCTTCACAAATTCATCCCAACTATCGACCTTAGTTATGTTCTCATCCCTGAATTTCAATGCACGCTCAAACATTTGTTTTTGTATGTCCTCAAGTAGTTGTTCAATGCTTGCAGCAAGGCCATCAAGTTTGTATGAAGCTTTTTCCTTTGTATCACGACGGGCTACCTCTGCCTGTCCATTCTCCAGATCACGAGGGCCGAGTGCAACACGTACAGGCACACCTTTCAACTCATACTCTGCAAATTTCCAGCCTGGTCTTGTGTTGTCATCGTTATCATACTTTACACTTATGCCTTTAGCCCTTAGTTCTTTCATCAAGTTATGAACTGTATCATCAATTCTTTTTCTTGCTTCCATATCTTTGTTGTAGATAGGCACTATCACTACCTGGAAAGGTGCAAGACGTGGAGGCAACACAAGTCCGCTGTCGTCGCTGTGGGCCATTACAAGGGCGCCAACAAGACGGGTGGATACACCCCAGGAGGTTGCCCATACATAATCCATCTTGTTGTCCTTGTCCGTAAACTGCACATCAAAGGCTTTGGCGAAATTCTGACCAAGGAAGTGGGAAGTACCGGCCTGGAGCGCCTTACCATCCTGCATGAGGGCTTCAATGCAATAGGTATCTTCAGCGCCTGCAAAGCGTTCGTTGGCAGTTTTTACACCACGAACTACGGGCACTGCCATATATTCCTCTGCAAAAGTGGCATATACGTCCAGCATTTTGCGCGTTTCTTCAATGGCTTCCTGGCGAGTGGCATGCGCAGTGTGACCCTCCTGCCACAGAAACTCTGCTGTGCGCAAGAAAAGGCGTGTGCGCATTTCCCAGCGTACCACGTTAGCCCATTGATTAATGAGCAATGGCAGATCTCGGTAGGATTGCACCCAATTTTTATAGGTGCTCCAGATAATGGTTTCGGAAGTGGGGCGAACAATGAGCTCTTCCTCCAGCTTAGCCTCAGGATCGACAATTACGCCGCCGCCATTAGGGTCGTTTTTAAGGCGA